>DATCWO010000255.1:0-15382 GCA_036566325.1 Burkholderiales bacterium
GGCGTGCGCGACCTCAAGTCACATACGCTGCGCATCATCGGCGACCCCGCTGCGCGCTTCAGGGAAGATCCGGTGCGCATGCTGCGCGCGGTACGGCTGGCGGCGAAACTGGACTTCAAGATCGCGCCCAAAACCCGCGCCCCGATCAAGGAACTCGCCGAACTGATCGACCACGTACCGACCGCGCGCGTGTTCGACGAAATGCTCAAGCTGCTGCTGTCCGGACGCGCCAGCGCGTGCCTGGATCGGCTGCGCAGCGAAGGACTGCATCGCGGCCTGCTGCCGTTGCTCGATATCATCCCGGAACACTCGCAAGGCGAAAAATTCGTCAACCTTGCGCTGGCGCAGACCGATAAACGCATCCGCGAGGATCGTCCCGTTTCGCCCGCGTTCCTGTTTGCCACGCTGCTGTGGCATGAAGTCCGCACGGCGTGGCAGACACGCCTCGACAACGGCGAACGCGCGATTCCGGCCCTGCACGAGGCGATGGACGAAGTGATCGACAGGCAGACCGAAAAACTCGCCATCCCGCGTCGACTGACGACCACCATGAAAGAAATCTGGACGCTGCAGCCGCGCTTCGAACAGCGTTCGGGCCGCCGTCCGTTCGCCGTGCTGGAACATCCGCGCCTGCGTGCCGGTTACGACTTTCTCATGCTGCGCGCCGAAAGCGGCGAAGCGGACACGGAACTGGTGGACTGGTGGCGCCGCTTCATGGAAGCCGATCCGGAAGAACGCACCGATCTGCTTCTGCCGGCGCCATCGACCGAGAAAAAACGCCGTCGTCGCCGCCGCAGTAAGAAAGAAGACCCGGCCGCGCAAGACGCGCACGCCACGCAGCCGCATACGGAGGAGTAATTGGCGCGCGCCTACATCGGCATTGGCGCCAATCTCGGTGACGCAAAGCAACACGTGCGCGATGCCATTGCCGCGCTCGGCGCGCTGGCCGATACGCAACTCGTCGCCGTCTCGTCGCTCTACCGCACCGCGCCGGTCGGCTACCTCGATCAACCGGATTTCATCAACGCCGTTGCGGCCATCGACACGCCGCTGGAACCGCATGCGTTGCTCGACGCCTTGCACGAAGTCGAGGAGCGATTCGGCCGCGAACGTTCGTTCAAGGACGCGCCGCGCACGCTCGATCTCGATGTACTGCTGTACGACCAGCGCATCATCGGCGACGACGTGCTCGTCGTGCCGCACCCGCGCATGCACGAGCGCGCTTTCGTGCTGGCGCCGCTGATCGAGATCGCGTCGGACTGCGTCATTCCGCAACGCGGGTCCGCGCAGGAATGGCTCGCACGCTGCGCCGATCAGGCGATCGAAAAACTCTGATGTTCAGCAATCCGGTGCTGTGGAAAACGGTCGGGCTGCTGTGCGCCTCGAACGTCTTCATGACTTTCGCGTGGTACGCGCATCTGAAGGACATGTCGGCCAAGCCCTGGCTGGTCGCCGCGCTCGCAAGCTGGGGCATCGCGCTGTTCGAATATCTGCTGCAGGTGCCGGCGAATCGCATCGGCTACACACACCTCTCGCTGCCGCAGCTGAAAATCCTGCAGGAAGCGATCACTCTCACGGTGTTCGTGCCCTTCGCGCTGTTCTATATGAACCAGCCGTTCAAGCTGGACTACCTCTGGGCGTCGTTGTGTATCATGGGCGCGGTTTATTTCATCTTCCGCAGCTGACACGCATCCGTGCCAGACGTGCTCCGCTCCGATTCCATGTCACTGTCCCGCTATCGCTACATCGTGGTTGAAGGACCCATCGGCGCGGGCAAGACCAGCCTGGCGCAGCGTCTGAGCGAGCGACTCGACGGCGAAACGCTGCTCGAGCGGCCCGAACTCAATCCGTTTCTGCCCAAGTTCTATCAGGAGCCCGCGCGCTACGCGCTGCAGAACCAGTTGTTCTTCCTGTTTCAGCGCATCCAGCAGTTACGCGAACTGAGCCAGCTCGACCTGTTCGGCAGCGTCACCGTTGCCGATTTCCTGATCGACAAAGACCCGCTGTTCGCCCGACTGACGCTCTCCGGCGATGAACTGCATCTTTATCAGACCATTTACGACTCGCTGAAACCGCAGACGCCACACCCCGATCTGGTGATTTATCTGCAAGCGCAGCCCGATACGCTCATTCAGCGCGTCCAAAAGCGCGGCCGCGATTACGAACGCCAGATCAGCGCAGATTATTTGGCCGCGCTGGGCGATTCCTACAGCCGTTTTTTCTATCATTACAGCGAGGCGCCGGTGCTGATCGTCAACTCCGAGAACCTGAATTTCGTCGATCGCGACCACGATCTGGAATTGCTGCTCGAGCGGATGTCCGGCATGCGCGGCGGTCGCGAATTTTTCAATGTAGGTGAGTGAGATGCGCATCACCCTAGCTGAGCTGAAAAAAATCCAGGATCGCGGCGAGAAGCTGGTCATGCTGACCTGCTATGACGCGAGCTTTGCCACCCTGTGCGATACCGCCGGAGTCGAACTGCTGCTGATCGGCGATTCGCTCGGCATGGTGGTCCAGGGCCATGACAGCACGCTGCCGGTGAGTCTGGAGCAGATGGCCTATCACGTGGGCATGGTGGCGCGCGGCTCGCAACGCGGCATGATCATCGCCGATATGCCCTTCGGCACTTATCAGGAATCGCCCGCCCAGGCGTTGGCCAATGCGGTGAAGCTGATGGCGGTCGGCGCGCAGCTGGTGAAGCTGGAAGGCGGTCGCACCATGCTCGACACCATTCGCTTTCTGGTCGATCGCGGCATCCCGGTCTGCGGTCATGTCGGCCTTACTCCGCAATCGGTCCATCAGTTCGGCGGCTACAAGGTGCAGGGACGCGGCGATGCCGCGCAGCAGGTCTTCGACGACGCGCTTGCCGTGCAGGAAGCCGGCGCCGCGATGGTCGTGCTGGAAGCCATTCCATCCACGCTGGCAAGCGAAGTGACCAAAAATCTGACCATTCCCACCATCGGTATCGGCGCTGGCGCCGATTGCGACGGCCAGGTCCTGGTGCTGTATGACATGCTCGACATCTACCCCGGCCGCAAGGCGCGTTTCGTGCGCAACTTCATGGACGGCGCCCCGAGCGTCGGCGAAGCGATCAAGCGCTACGTCGCGGCGGTGAAAGACGGTTCCTTCCCTACGCCGGAACACGGGTTTTGAGTCAGCAGAGCGTGGCGAGCCGAGCGTAAGTTCTCCTTGGCGATCGCCCGCTCTCGACTCCCGGCTCCGGACTCTCAGCTGAATTCATGAAAATCATTTCCTCCATCCCCGAACTGCGCGCCGAACTGAAGGGACGCGAAGTCGCCTGCGTACCGACCATGGGTAACCTGCACGAGGGACACCTCCAGCTCATGCGGATCGCCAGGCACCACGCGTCCACCGTGGTGGCGACGATCTTCGTCAATCGACTGCAGTTTGCTCCGCACGAGGATTTCGACACCTACCCGCGTACTTTCGAACCGGATTGCGAAAAACTCGCCGGCGAAGGCGTGGACATCGTTTTTGCGCCGATGGAAAAGGAGATGTACCCGGAGGCGCAGGGCTTTCAGGTCGAGCCGCCGGCCGCATACGCCGACATTCTCGAAGGCCAGTTCCGGCCGGGCTTCTTTCGCGGCGTCGCTACGGTGGTGCTGAAGCTGCTGAACATCGTGCGGCCGGACGTGGCGGTGTTCGGCAAGAAGGATTACCAGCAACTGATGATCATCCGCAACATGGTGCGGCAACTGAATCTGCCGGTCCGGATCGTCGGTGGTGAAACGGCGCGCACGCCGGATGGACTCGCTTTATCCAGCCGTAACGGATATCTATCCACAGACGAGCGCGCTCGGGCAATACTCCTGCACCGAGTATTGGAGGAAGTGGCTGCCGCGATCCGTGCGGGAAAGCGCGACTTCGCCGCACTGGAAAAGGCGGCGATGGCGACGTTAAGCGCGGCGCAGTGGCTACCCGATTATGTTGCGGTGCGCAAGCAAGCCGATTTACAATCGCCCGCTGCCGCTGACCGGGACTTTGTCATACTCGCCGCGGCGAGGCTGGGAACCACCCGGCTTATCGATAATCTAGAGGCTTCCGCACCCTGAACCAGCAGGGGAGTAATCCGGAGCCCGGCAATCTTTACGGAGGAATGCGGCTCGACTTCGTCTGAAGCCGGCTGAAGCGTTTCTTGGAGAGCAGAGCATGCAGCGTACGATGCTGAAGTCCAAAATCCACCGCGCCACCACGACGCATTCAGAACTTCATTACGAAGGCTCCTGTGCCATCGATGAAGATCTGCTCGACGCCGCGGATATCCGCGAATATCAGCAAATCGATATTTTCAACGTCACCAACGGTGAGCGTTTCACGACTTATGCGATTCGCGCGCAGCGCGGCTCGGGCATCATCTCCGTCAACGGAGCCGCTGCACGCCGAGCCGCAGTGGGCGACGTGCTGATCATCGCGAGCTATGCGGTGATGAACGAGATCGAACTGGAACGCTTCGAGCCCGACCTCGTCTACGTCGATAGCCGCAACCGCATCAAGCACCAGGGTCACGAAATTCCGCTCCAGCGCGCTTGAGCGTATCCGGGACCCCAGCAAAGAGCCGCCTCGCGCGGCTCTTTTGTTTTGTGTGCGCCCCTCCCGTCAACCGGTGGGTGCATCGACGATACCGCCCGTCGGGCGCGCTGCACGTTTCCCGGAATCCATGCGCCTGCCGATTTCTTCAATCAACTTTTTGTTGAAGGCGGGCAGATCGGCGGGTTTGCGGCTCGAGACCAGACCATCGTCGACAACGACTTCCTGATCGACCCATTTCGCGCCGGCGTTGACAAGATCGGTTTTGAGCGACGGCCACGAGGTGATGGTTCGCCCCTTCAGCACGTTCGCTTCGATCAACGTCCAGGGCCCGTGGCAAATCACGCCAACCGGCTTGCCCGAGTCGACGAAATCCTTCACGAATTGCACGGCCCTGGGTTGCATGCGCAACTGATCAGGATTGGCCACGCCACCCGGCAGTACGAGTGCGTCGAATTCGTCGGCTTTCGCCTCGTTGAGCGACATATCGACCGCAAACCAGTCGGCCTTGTCGAAGTGTTTCCAGCCCTGTACCTCGCCTTCGGTCGGCGAAACAATGAAGGTCTGCGCGCCTGCCTCGTGCAGCGCGCGTCGGGGCTCGACCATTTCCGATTGCTCAAAGCCCTCGGCCACGAGTAATGCGACTCTGATTCCTTCCAACATGACAACCTCCGTCAGATGACTGTCCATCACACGCGATCCCGCGTGTTGCGCTCTCCTTTTTAAAGGTTGCACACACTGTGCCGACTCGTTGGCATCGGCACCGCCTCACAACTCGTAAGACGCGCCGCCCCCCTGCATCGCCTGACGGATCACATCGTGCGTGAGTTGCGGCGCGAATAATTCGAGGAAGTCGTACGCATAGGCGCGCAGGTAGGTACCGCGGCGAATTGCAATGCGCGTGGTGCTGGTGCGAAACAGATGACCCGCATCGAGCGAACGCAAGGCGCGATCACGCTCCGGATCGAAAGCCATCGCCGCAATGATGCCGACCCCGAGTTCGAGCTCGACGTAGGTCTTGATGACGTCCGCGTCGATCGCCGTCAGCACGACGTCCAACTGCAAGCCGCGCGTAGCGAACGCATCGTTGATCTGCGAGCGGCCTGTGAATTCCGGGCTGTACGTGATGATCGGATACTTAGCCAGTTGTTCCAGCGTCAGGCGTCCGGCGCTCAGCAGCGGATGGCCCTCGCGCACGACCACGACGTGGTGCCATTGGTATCCGGGCATGGCGAGCAATTCGGGAAACTGCATTAGCGACTCGCTCGCAATGCCGATGTGCGCATCCTGCTGAATCACCATTTGCGCAATCTGCTGCGGATTGCCCTGCAACAGCGAGAGGTGCACACGCGGATAGCGTTTGCGAAATTCGCTCACCACTTGCGGTAGCGCATAACGCGCCTGCGTGTGCGTGGCGGCGATGATCAGGCTGCCCGAATCGTGATCGGCAAAATCGCTGCCGACGCGCTTGAGGTTCTCCGCCTCGTCCAGCACGCGTTCGATGATTTCCAACACCGCCTTGCCCGGCTCGGTCAGCCCGACGAAGCGCTTGCCGCGGCGCTCGAAGATCTGGATGCCCAGCTCCTGTTCGAGCTCCTTGATCTGCTTGGAAACGCCGGGCTGCGAGGTGTACAGCGCGTTGGCAGCCTCGGTGAGGCTCATCCCCCGTCGCACCGTTTCGCGCACGTAGCGCAATTGCTGAAAGTTCATGTGAGTATATCTTTATATCAATATGTTATTTGAACATGCTTATTTATTCGTTCTCCTTATATCTGGGTTTAACTAGGATCGCAACTCCACCGAATCACCGTGAAACGCCGGCACAACGCATGTACATCTACGATGAAATCGACCAGCGCATGGTGGACGAGCGTGTCGCGCAATTTCGCGACCAGACGCGTCGCCACCTCGCAGGCACTTTGTCCGAAGAAGAGTTCCTGCCGCTGCGCCTGCAGAACGGCCTCTACATGCAACGCCATGCGCACATGCTGCGCATCGCGGTGCCGTATGGCCTGCTTTCCTCGCGCCAGTTGCGTCAACTCGCATACATTTCGCGCCGCTACGACAAGGGCTACGGCCATTTCACGACGCGCCAGAACCTGCAGCTGAACTGGCCGAAGTTGAGCGACGTGCCGGACATTCTGGCGGACCTTGCCGCGGTGCAGATGCACTCCATCCAGACCAGCGGCAATTGCGTACGCAACACGACCACTGACCAGTTCGCCGGCGTGGCGCCGGACGAAATCGTGAACTCCTTCGTGTGGTGCGAAATCATTCGGCAATGGTCCACCTTCAACCCGGAATTCGCCCGCCTGCCGCGCAAATTCAAGATCGCGGTGAACGGTGCGAAAAACGACCGCGCCGCGGTGATGGTGCACGACATCGGCGTCCATGCGGTGCGAACCGATGACGGCGTCGTCGGCTTTCGCGTGGTCGTCGGCGGTGGCCTCGGACGCACGCCCATCATCGGCAGCCTGATTCGCGAATTCCTGCCCTGGCCGCATCTGCTGAGCTATCTCGACGCCATTCTGCGGGTCTACAACCGCTACGGCCGGCGCGACAACAAGGCCAAGGCGCGCATCAAGATCCTGGTCAAGGAACGCGGCCCGGAAAACTTCGCGCGCGAAGTCGAGGCGGAATGGGCGCACCTCAAAGATGGCCCCTCCACGCTCACCGAAGCAGAAGTCGCACGCGTCGAGGCGCAGTTCACTCGTCCGACATACGAGACGCTCCCGGCGCGAACACCGTCGCTCGAAGCGGCGCTCACGACCAACAAGGCCTTCGCCGCCTGGCATCGGCGCAACGTCCTCGCACATCGGGTGCCCGGTTATGCGGCCGTCACGCTATCGCTCAAGCAAACCGGCGTCCCGCCCGGCGACGCAACGGCGGAACAAATGGAAGCGGTCGCCGACATGGCCGACCAGTACGCCCAGGGCGAGATACGCGTGACGCACGAACAGAACCTCGTGCTCGCGGACGTGAAGCAGGCTGCGCTGTTCGAACTCTGGGAGGAAGCGAAGGCGCTGGGTTTCGCCACACCGAACATCGGACTGCTGACCGACATCATCTGCTGCCCGGGCGGCGATTTCTGCTCGCTCGCGAACGCCAAATCGCTGCCGATCGCGAAGGCGATCCAGGAACGCTTCGACGATCTCGACTATCTGTACGACATCGGCGATCTCGACATCAACATGTCGGGCTGCATGAATTCGTGCGGACACCATCACGTCGGCCACATCGGCATTCTGGGCATCGATAAGCAGGGCGAGGAGTGGTACCAGGTTTCCATCGGCGGCTCGCAGGGCAACCAGTCGTCGATCGGCAAGATCATCGGCCGCTCCTTCGCCCAGGCCGACGTGCCGGGTGTGATCGAACGATTGATCGACTGCTATATCGCGCATCGCGCGCACGAGGAAGAACGCTTCATCGAAACGGTCCGCCGCATCGGCCTGGACCCGTTCAAGGAATATGTGTATGGAAAAGCTGATCAAGACGCGCAGGCTGATCGCCGACAATTGGCAATTGCTTAAGCCGCTCGAAGGTCAAAGCGAAGTGGAAGTGCCGGCCGGCGGCGCCGTCATCGTGCCGCTGGCGACCTGGCAGGCGCAGCGCGAAGCGTTGCGCGCGCGCGGCGATGTCGGTGTCTGGCTGGACGGCAGCAGCGATCCGGAAGACATCGCGGCCGATCTCGACGTGCTGCCGCTGATCGCGATCAACTATCCCACCTTCCAGGATGGCCGCGGTCATTCGCTCGCCCGCCTGCTGCGCGAACGCTACGGCTATGACGGTGAATTGCGCGCAATCGGCGACGTGCTGCGCGACGAGTTGTATTATCTTTTACACGTTGGTTTCGACGCCTTCGCCTTGCGTCCGGATCAGAACGTGGACGACTGCCTGGCCGCGTTCGACGATTTCACCGAGGGCTACCAGACCTCCGTGTTGCGGCCGATCCCGCTGTTCCGTCGTCGCGTTGCGGCCTGAACATGACTACCGATCTCACCTTTGATACCACTTCCGCGCTCGCCGACAAGGTGCATGCGCTGGAAGAGCTGCTTGCGCGCATCGCGCGCGACTACACGCCGGCCACGCTTGCCAGCAGCCTGTCGATCGAAGACATGGTGGTGACCGATGCAATACTGCGCAACGGCATCGGCCTCGAGATTTTCACGCTCGACACGGGACGCATGCATCAGGACACGCTCGACGTCATCACCGCCATCGAGCGGCGCTACAACGCGCGGATCAAGGTGTACACGCCGGACCCGCAGGCCGTAACGCAATACGTGACGATGCATGGTCGCGACGCGTTTTACCAAAGCGTCGATCTGCGCAAGCGCTGCTGCGAAATTCGCAAGATCGAGCCGCTCAAGCGCGCACTGGCAGGCAAGAAGGCTTGGCTGACCGGACTGCGCCGTTCGCAATCGGTGACGCGCGATGCACTGCAAATCCAGGCCTACGACGCCAACTACGGACTGGAGAAATTCAACCCGCTGGCCGACTGGTCCGAAGAAGAGGTGTGGGCCTATATCCGCGCCCACGACGTACCGTACAACCGGCTGTACGACCAGGGCTATCGCTCCATCGGTTGCGCACCCTGTACGCGGCCGACGGTAGCCGGCGAGGACGTGCGTGCCGGTCGTTGGTGGTGGGAACAACCGGAGTCCAAGGAATGCGGACTCCATGTAGGGCCGGACGGGCGTCTGGTTCGCAGCAAAGGGAATGCATAAAACCATGAACGCAGTACTTCAATCAAAAGACCCCGCGCAAAGCAATTTGCCGGTACGCAACCACCTGGACTGGCTGGAATCCGAAGCCATCCACATCATGCGCGAACTCGCCGGCGAGTGTGCCAACCCGGTGGTGTTCTTCTCCGGCGGCAAGGACTCGATCGTGCTGTTGCGCCTGGCGGAAAAAGCCTTCCGCCCGGGCCGCTTCCCCTTCCCCATGCTGCACATCGACACCGAGCACAACTATCCGGAAGTGATCGAACTGCGTAATCGTCGCGCAGAAGAATTGGGCGAGCGTCTGATCGTGCGTTCGGTGGAAGACTCCATCAAGCGCGGCACCGTGCGTCTACGCTCCAGACTGGAAAGTCGCAATGCCGCACAGGCGGTGACGCTGCTGGAAGCCATCGCCGAGTTCGGCTTCGACGCCTGCATCGGCGGTGCGCGGCGCGACGAAGAAAAGGCGCGCGCCAAGGAGCGCGTGTTTTCCTTCCGCGACGAATTCGGTCAGTGGGATCCGAAGAACCAGCGCCCCGAACTGTGGAGCCTCTACAACACCCGCGTCCACAAGGGCGAACACATGCGCGTGTTTCCGATCAGCAACTGGACCGAACTCGATGTGTGGCAGTACATCGCGCGCGAAAAGCTTGAAGTGCCGTCCATCTATTACGCCCACAAGCGCCCGGTCGTGCGACGCAACGGCCTGCTGGTGCCGGTAACGGACCTGACGCCGGCGCGCGACGACGATCGGATCGAAGAGATCAGTGTGCGTTTCCGTACCGTCGGCGATATCTCGTGCACCTGCCCGGTCGAATCGACCGCAGCGAACGTGAGCGAAATCATCGCCGAAACGACGATCACGACCATTACCGAACGCGGCGCCACGCGGATGGACGACAAGACGTCCGACGCGTCGATGGAGCGTCGCAAGAAAGAAGGATATTTCTGATGTCAGTACTTGGAGAACTTGAACGCAGCCTCGGCGCCGAAGATCGCGGCGTGCTGCGTTTCATCACCGCCGGCAGCGTGGACGACGGTAAAAGCACCTTGATCGGCCGTCTGCTGCACGACTCGCGGCAGGTGCTGGAAGATCAGATGTCCGCGGTCGCGCGCGCCTCGGCCAAGAAGGGTGTGGAATTTCTCGATCTGTCGCTGCTCACCGATGGCCTGGAAGCCGAACGCGAGCAAGGCATCACGATCGACGTGGCCTATCGCTACTTCGCCACGGCGAAGCGCAAGTTCATCATCGCCGATACGCCGGGACATGAGCAGTACACCCGCAACATGGTGACCGGCGCATCGACTGCGGATGCCTCCATCATCCTCATCGACGCGCGCAAGGGCGTACTGCCGCAGACGCGCCGCCACACCTATATCGCACATCTGCTCGGCGTGAAGCGCATTCTCGTCGCGGTGAACAAGATGGATCTGGTCGATTACGACCGCACGGTGTTCGACAACATCCGCAAAGACTTCCTCACCTTCGCCGACAAGCTTGGCATCAAGGAATTACGTTTTTTCCCGGTGTCGGCGCTGCAAGGCGACATGGTGGTGGATCGCGGCGAGCACTTTCCCTGGTACGAAGGTCCGACCCTGCTGCAGGCGCTGGAAGATTTCGAAGTGCGTGACGACGCGCAACTGGCGCCGATGCGTTTTCCCGTTCAGTTGGTGGTGCGCCCGGGTGCGGGTACAGATTTTCGCGGCTATGCCGGCCGACTCGAATCCGGCGTGATTCGCGTTGGCGATGAAGTGGTCGTGCTACCTGCCAATCGCAGCACACGCATTCGCGACATCGTCAGTCTGGATCGTTCACTGCCGTTCGCAGTTGCAGGCGATTCCGTCACACTGCTGCTTGCGGATGAAATCGATATCTCGCGCGGCGACATGATTGCGCACCGCGATAGTGCGCCGGATGCACGCAAATCGATCACTGCAACGGTGTGCTGGCTCTCGACCGAGGGGCTGAACCCCGCGGCACGTTACGTGCTTAAGCACACCTCGCATACCGTTAAAGCGAAAGTGACCGCCATCAATCATCGACTCGATATTCATACGCTCGCCAAGCAAGCGGCTCCTTCTGCGTTGGCGATGAACGATATCGCGCAGATCACAGTGAATCTGGCGCAGCCGTTATTCGCCGACTCCTATGCGGCCAATCGCGAAACCGGTGCTTTCATCCTGATCGATGAAGCGACCAACCAGACTGTTGCCGCGGGAATGATCGATAACTGACGTTGCAGGACTATGACTGACATCGCCCTCTCGCACGCCTTCTCCATCTCGATACGCATTGGAATCCACACGATTTTCATGGAAAACATTGATGCGAGAAAGGCGGGCGACTCTCTTTCAAGTTTCTCCGCCGTATCTCGAACATGAGCACTACGGTGAGCGTCCTCATGGCGAAGGTTTATCTCATCGGCGCGGGCCCCGGCGCACCCGATCTGCTGACGCTGCGCGCAGCTCGACTGCTGCAGGAAGCGGACATCGTGTTCTACGACGCGCTGGTGCATCCCGATGTAATCGCAATGGCAACACGCGCCGAGAAAATCGCGGTCGGCAAACGTTGCGGCAGGCACTCCACGGCGCAGAAATTCATCAACAAGCGACTGGTCGACGCGACGCGGAAGTACGAACGCATCGTTCGACTCAAAGGGGGCGACCCGATGCTGTTCGGCCGGGCACAGGAAGAGCTCGATGCGCTCGACGCAGCGGGCGTCGCCTACGAGGTCGTGCCCGGCATCACGGCGGCGCTCGCCGCGAGCGCGCAGATCGGCGTTTCGCTGACTCGTCGCGGTCTGAGCCGCAACGTTGCCTTCGTCACGCCGCGCATCGGTGAAATGGAGCGCGAGAGCGACTGGGTCGCCGCGGCAGTCCATGCGGATACCGCAACGATTTACATGGGCGCGGGCGAGGCCGAACGTATTACGGCGACATTGATCGCGCGCGGCCGCAAGGCGGACACGCCGGTCGCGCTGGTTGAAAGCGCCTCATTGCCCGGTGCGCGCGTGCGCTACGCAACGCTGCGCGCTTTGCCGCACCTCGCCGCGCAAAGTGGCAATGGGCCGGCCATCATCCTGCTGGGTGAAGTGCTGCGTGAAAAACTGGCCGCGCAACTCGCGTCGGCAATGAACTGTGAAGTCAACGCGCAAGCGCCCGCAAACAAACGTAGCGCCTGAATGATTGACGCTACAACGTCGCGTCCGCCAGCAGTTCCGTCAACTGTTCGTACGCCACGGGCTTGACCAGATGATGGTCGAATCCCGCTTCCTCGGCACGACGCTGATCTTCTTCCTGTCCCCACCCGGTCAGCGCCACCAATAAGGTGTTGCGTCCCGGCACCTGCGCACGGATCGCGCGCGCCACTTCGTAACCGCTGATGCGAGGCAGCCCGATATCGAGAAAAACGACGTCGGGTCGATGCGCCGCGAAACTTTCGAGTGCCTGGCGACCGTCATAGGCCACTTTCACGTCATGCCCGGCCAACTGCAACAGCATCTGCAACGATTCCGCCGCATCCCGGTTGTCGTCCACGACCAGAATTTTCGCCTTTTGCGCAGCACTCATGGACGCAGCCTTTCATCGCATACAACCGAAGACGGTTCACCAGGCGCGGGACGCAAAACGCCCCCCCGCTGTGAAGTGGTAATCGTGTTTGTGACAAGAATTGACAATTGCGTCGACGCGCGACGCGCATGCAGAGCAGGCATCGCACGACGAGAAGGAATGGTACGAGGCTCCAGACCGGATGGCTAGTGGCACGCCAAACAGCGACGCCCCAAAAAAAGACCGGGCGGTGCGCCCGGTCGAAACATCGCAAGGAGGTAAGCAAGACGTCGGCACGCCCCATCAGGCACGAACCGACATCCTGAGTATGGGCAAGGATTCGAGATTCGGAACGAACAGTTGGCTATTTCCTTATTCCCATATTGCGCAATACCCCGTTGCGCCGCGCAGCACGATGACGAAGCACGGGGCCGGGCGCCTCGCCAAATGGGACACCCGGCGCGGCAGATTGGTGGCAATCCGCACACGTCCGACATAGTCCTGCCCTTCGCCGGGGATATGAGGCGTTAAAGTACGTTTCCACGCGCCCGATCAGACTTTTGCAAGTCGATGCACAAGAAAATTGCCGTAGAAGAATTACAGGTCGGGATGTATATCCACGACCTGGGCGTGCCCTGGCAACAACACGATTTCCTGCTTCCGCGCTTCAAGGTGCAAACGCCGGAGACGGTCAACGCCATCCGTGCCTGCACACCGTGGGTGACCATCGATACCGATAAAGGTATCGATGTGCCCCCGCACGCGCCATCATCAACGCCTGCGCCCGCCACCGAGGCGCCGCCGCTTATTGCCAAGATCCAGCGCGTCGAACTGCAGGAAGAACTCATCGTCGCGCGCAAGCTGTTGCGCGAAGCCCGCGATACCGTAAAGCACACCATGGAGGATGCCCGCACCGGGACGATTTCCAGCATTCCGCAAATGCGCGAAGTGGCGCAGCGCATGATGGAATCGACCAGTCGTCATCCTGGCGCCCTGCTTTCCCTGGTTGGACTCAAGACCAAGGACGATTACACCTTTTCGCACTGCGTCGCGGTCGGCGCATTCATGATTGCGCTCGGCAAGCAACTCGGGCTGGGCGAAGACGAGCTGCGCGAAGCCGGCACTGCCGGCCTGCTGCACGACGTGGGCAAGAGTCATATCCCCGCCGAAATTCTCAACAAGCCCGGCCGGTTAACCGAAAGCGAATTCGCCGTGGTGCGCATGCACCCGCAATTGGGATATCAGACACTGCTCGAAACGGGCTATGCGGATTCGGGCGCACTCGATGTGGTACGCCATCATCATGAGCGCCTCGATGGCCAGGGTTACCCCAGCCGGCTCGATAGCGCGCAAATCACGCGCCTGATGCGAATGAGCACCATCGCCGACGTGTACGACGCGGTGACGTCGGAGCGCGTGTATCACAAGGCCATGCCGCCCACCGCCGCGTTGCAAATGCTGTTATCCGGCGCCGGCACTCAGTTCGATGGTGACATCGTGCGGGCTTTCATCAAAACGGTCGGCATCTATCCCAATCGCTCGCTCGTGCGCTTGCGGTCCGGTCGCCTCGCCGTGGTACTCGAACAGCATCCGGTCAATACCGTCGCGCCGATTGTGAAAGTCTTCTTTTCGGTCAACAGCGATGAGCCGATCCTGCCCTACGTGCTCAATCTTGCACACGGCACGGACACGATTGTCAGCTTCGAAGATCCCGGTGTCTGGAACCTCGACATCGACAAGCACGCCGCCACGTCCATCTAGACCTCATCAACCGCCACGCCTTGCGCATGCGCGCTTTTGCGTGGCCGGCATATCGCGGCGTAAACACCGGCCAGCGCAGCCATGGTCAATACGATGACTGCGCCCGAGGGCAGATCCAGCAATGCGGAGATTCCGAGGCCGACCGCATAGCCCACGGCGCCGATTGCGTAAGCCAGCACCAGCCTGCGTCGCCCGCATTGTCGGCGCGTGGCAAGCGCGGGAATGATGAGACTCGAAAAAACGAGATAAACGCCGACCAGTTGAACGGAGGCGGTGACCGCAAGCGCGAACAGGACGTAGAAACCGACGCGCCCCAGTTGCTTTCGCAACAACAACCAGAGTACGAGTACCGCGGCCGTCAGGACGGCCATGACGAGCAGCTGGGTCGTGTCGACCCAGAGAATCTGGCCGACCAGCAAATCCTTCAAATGCTCGCCGCCATGCGGATTACCGGCGAGCAACAGCAGCGCCACGCACGAAGCGAGCACGAACAGCACACCGATCAGCGCCTCCTGGATTTCAGGCCAGCGCTTCTCGCTGTAGGTCAGCAAGCCGGCGCCGAGCAGCGCCGCGCCGGCTGCAGAGACCTGAACGGCCCACCCTTGCGGTTCCCATCCCAAAGCGTCGGCGGCCATCACGCCGATACCCGCAACCTGCGCGAACGCCAAGTCGATAAAGACAATGCCACGATCGAGCACCTGCGCACCGAGCGGTACGTGGGTGGCGAGGACGAGCAAACCCGCGACCATCGCGGGCAGCAGAATACCGAACTCCAGGCCGTCGATCATCATGGCGCCACCTTG
>DATCWO010000320.1:0-4259 GCA_036566325.1 Burkholderiales bacterium
TCAGCAGTGATGAAAAAAGGAGGCCGCCTTGCGGCGGCCTCCTTACCTCCCTGCTCGTTCAGTTCCCCTCGCACCTGAACGAAATGCCGCCCCTGTAGCGACACCCACACCGTTGCACGATGCGGGCCATTCGGCGAAAGCTCGAATATCGCGCGTGAACTATGTGGCATCAGCAGCCGCGAACCGCATCCAGACGCGCTTCATCGCGATGTTGAAGCGCGACGCAGGCATCAGATAAGAAAAGTAAACGGGTTCAAATCACGCGCGCACGATGCGCGCGTGTCGCGTTGCAGTCAGGACTGACGAGGCGATGCCAACTCGCCGGCAAGGTACAGCGCTTCCATTTCGCGCCGGAATTGCACCGCGCGATCGGTCGCATCGAACGCGACGTCGTCCCACCTCACCGGCGCGCCTGCCCGGACGGGTTTCAATAATTTCAAATCGTGCGCGAGGCCGAGCGGAAGGCCGCCGAGGCGCAGCGAGTCGGCGGCGGGCATGAGTTTGCCGTATACCGTGTAACCGCCCTCGCCATCCAGCATTTCACCCGCGCGCAGATCGCGCTTGGCCGTCGCCACGACATCGCCGATCAAAGCCTGCGGCGCACCGGTCGGTTCATTGCGCACGCCGACCGACGCGACCGAAATACCGAGTTCCAGACCGATGAGGTGATAAGGCTTGTACATCGCCGAATAGCGCCCGCTGTCGTCGGTGAGCAGACCGTATTCTCTGAAGCATTTGCGCACGTAGTCGCTCGCGCCTTCGAACACGACATACACGCCCCAGCGCAGATCGCGGAACACCGGCGTGCCGTCGCGTTCGAGGCTCGATACCACTTCGACCTGCCCGCTGTGATGCAGTACGCCGCCCGCATTGCGCGGACGCAATACGCGCGCAAGATCATCGACGCCGCAGGGCGGAAATTCCAGACCGTGCGGCGCAGGCGTCAAGCCCGTGGCATTCGCCACCGCCGCCATTTCGATCGCCGATTTGGTGCCGTCGAGAAAGGAATTGAACATCTGCGCATTGAAATCGCCGGCGGCGACCATTTCCGGCGTGAAACCGTAATGCGGCCACACCGTATCGGGCGTGGAGGCATGGTACTCGGGCAGGTACTTGGTGCCCTTGCCCGCCGCGACAACTTCGAGTCCCGCCGTGCGCGCCCAATCGACCAGTTCGCAAATCAGCGCCGGCTGATCGCCGTAAGCAAGCGAGTAGACAATGCCTGCACGCTCGGCGTAACGCGCAAGTAGCGGCCCCGCGAGTGCGTCGGCCTCGACGTTGACCATCACGATGTGTTTGCCGTGCTCGCAGCACGCAAGCACATGGCGAATGCCGGCGGCAGGATTGCCCGTCGCATCGATGACGATATCGATATGCGGCGATGCGATCGTCGCCATCGCATCGTCGGTGATATGAGTGGTCGAAGTTTTTACAGCTTGTTCGATGGAGCGCGCAGCAAGCCGTTCGACTTCCCAACCGGTGCGCGTCAATGCGCTGCGTGCACGGTCGGGATGCAGATCGACCACTGCCGCGACGTGCATGCCGGGCGTGGTGCGCGCCTGCGAAAGATACATGGCGCCGAACTTGCCGGCGCCGATCAGGGCCACACGCAACGGACGCCCTTCGGCATCACGCTTGCGCAAGAGACGATGGAGATTCATGTCCGATTTCAGCGCCCAGGCGGCGTGTCGGCCTTGGACGGTTCGATGATCTGAAAAAAGACTTCGTCCTTCTTGACGAAGCCGAGGTCATAGCGCGCCCGTTCTTCGACCGCCTCCATGCCCTGCTTGAGATCGGTCACCTCAGCGGCAAGACCGTCGTTGCGCGATTGCATGTCGTCGTTGACCTGCTTTTGCGCGGCAACCTGGCGATCGGCGTCCCAGACTTTCAACCAGCCGCCCTTGCCCAGCCAAAGGGGATACTGAATCAGCAGGATCAGTACGCCCAGAACAATGGCCAGGATTCTCATGGTGAATTATGGCAATCGCGGCGACGCCGCCGCTTGCGGTTCAGCGCAGTTGGTAGAAGGCGTCGCGGCCGGGATAGGAGACCGCATCGCCAAGGTCTTCTTCGATCCGCAGCAACTGGTTGTACTTGGCGACGCGATCCGAGCGCGACAGCGAGCCGGTCTTGATCTGCAGCGCGTTCGTGCCCACCGCGATGTCGGCAATGGTGGTGTCTTCGGTTTCGCCCGAGCGATGCGAAATCACTGAGGTGTAACCCGCGCGCTTGGCCATCTCGATCGCGGCGAAAGTTTCGGTCAGCGTGCCGATCTGATTCACCTTGATCAGGATCGAGTTCGCCACACCGAGCTTGATGCCTTCGCGCAGGATGCGCGTGTTGGTGACGAACAGATCGTCGCCGACCAGTTGCACGCGCT
The DNA here is from genome assembly GCA_036566325.1 of Burkholderiales bacterium. Taxonomy (GTDB): domain Bacteria; phylum Pseudomonadota; class Gammaproteobacteria; order Burkholderiales; family SG8-39; genus ZC4RG42. Next base: position 2,381 of record DATCWO010000320.1, read on the forward strand.
TGCCCAGACGCTCGGTCAGCAGTTGCCAGCCGTCCCAGTCGCTTTCCGACATGCCGTCCTCGATCGATATGATCGGGAACCTGTCGCACAGCGTCGCCAGGTAATCGACCAGTTCGGCCGAAGTCAGTTGCAGACCGTCGGAATCGAGTTGATAGCGACCATCCTTGAAGAACTCGGAGCTCGCGCAATCCATGCCGAGCACGACGTCGCCGCCGGGCATGTAGCCGGCGCTTTCGATCGCCTGCATGATGAGTTCGAGCGCTTCGGCGTTCGAACCGAGATTCGGCGCGAAACCACCCTCGTCACCCACGGTGGTGGACATGCCTTTCTGGTCGAGCAGCTTTTTCAGCGAGTGGAAGATTTCCGCGCCGCAACGCAGCGCTTCACGGAAGCTGCGCGCGCCGATCGGCAGGATCATGAATTCCTGCATGTCGAGACTGTTATTCGCGTGCGCGCCGCCGTTGATGACGTTCATCATCGGCACCGGCATCTGCATCGCGCCCGAACCGCCGAAGTACCGATACAGCGGCAGACCGGCCTCTTCCGACGCGGCCTTGGCAACCGCCATCGACACTGCGAGCAATGCATTGGCGCCGAGGCGACCCTTGTTCTCGCTGCCGTCGAATTCGATCAGTGTCTTGTCGATGAACGCCTGTTCCGACGCATCGAGGCCCATGACGACTTCGGAAATCTCGGTGTTGATGTGTTCGACCGCGCGCAGGACACCCTTGCCCAGATAACGCTGCTTGTCGCCGTCGCGCAGTTCCAGCGCTTCGCGCGAGCCGGTGGAGGCGCCGGAGGGAACCGCTGCGCGTCCCATCACGCCCGATTCGAGCAATACATCGGCTTCGACCGTGGGATTGCCCCGCGAATCGAGGATTTCTCTTGCGACGACGTCGACGATTGAGCTCATAACAACCTCTGACTTTTGATTAGCTTGAATACTAAAAGAACTTCACCACAGCTTTCCGTCGCGTGGCTGAGGTTCTCAATCCGTTATTTTCGTCTCGGCGAAACCATGTTGTTTCACCAGCGCATCGAGCGCCTTGAGCGTCTCGAGCAAGGGCTGCATCAATCCCAACGGCCAGGCATTGGGCCCATCGGACATCGCCTTGGCGGGATTCGGATGCGTTTCCATGAACAGTCCCGCGACGCCGGATGCCACTGCAGCGCGCGCCAGCACGGGCACGAATTCGCGTTGACCACCGCTCGATGTGCCCTGCCCACCGGGCAGTTGCACCGAATGCGTGGCGTCGAAAACGACCGGGCAACCGGTCTCGCGCATGATCGCGAGCGAACGCATGTCGGACACCAGGTTGTTGTAACCGAAGGACGCGCCGCGCTCGCACACCAGGATATTGTCTTGAATGCCGGCTTCGGCCGCTGCTTCTTTCGCCTTATCGACGACATTCTTCATGTCGCCCGGCGCGAGAAACTGGCCCTTCTTGATATTCACCGGTTTGCCGCACATCGCCACGGCGCGGATGAAATCGGTCTGGCGGCACAGGAATGCCGGCGTCTGCAGTACATCGACCACCGCGGCCACGGTGGCCACTTCGTCTTCGCTGTGGACGTCGGTGAGCACCGGTACGCCGATCTTCTTGCGCACATCGGCGAGAATTTCGAGGCCCTTGTCCATGCCCGGGCCGCGGAAGGATTTGCCCGAACTGCGATTGGCCTTGTCGTAGGACGATTTGTAGATGAAAGGCACGCCCACCGCAGCGGCGATTTCCTTCAGCCGACCCGCGGTGTCATGCGCCATTTCGCGCGATTCGACCACACAGGGGCCCGCTATCAGGAAGATCGGATGATCCAGACCGACATCAAAGCCGCATAGCTTCACGAACGCTGTCCTTCTAATCCGCAGACACACCGTTTC
>DATCWO010000087.1:0-14731 GCA_036566325.1 Burkholderiales bacterium
CCGGACGTTGTGGCTTCGGCCGGCGCTACGCGCCATGACTTGCGTATCGCGCAAGTCAGCCTACGCCGCAATGAATGGGACAGGCTTTAGTGTGAGGCGCTATTTTGCAGCCATCAACGCAATTGCGGTATCAAGCATACGGGTTGCTGAAGCCTCCGGACGTTGTGGCTTCGGCCGGCGCTACGCGCCATGACTTGCGTATCGCGCAAGTCAGCCTTCGCCGCAACGAGTGGGGCAACACTCATCGCACAACTCACTTCGCGTTCATCAACGCAGTCGTGGTGTCCAGCATACGGTTGCTGAAGCCCCACTCGTTGTCATACCAACTGCAAACCTTGACCAGCGTTCCTTCCGATACTTTGGTGAGCGTGGCGTCAAAGATCGACGACGCGGGGTTATGGTTGAAGTCGATCGACACCAGCGGATCGACGTTGTATTCGAGCACGCCCTTCAGTGCACCGTCAGCTGCCTGCTTAATCACCTTGTTCACCTCTTCCACCGTTGTCGCGCGCTTGGCGATAAACGACAGGTCTACGAGGGACACGTTGATGGTCGGAACACGAATGGCGTAGCCGTCTAGTTTTCCTGCCAGATGCGGCAGCACCAGGCTGACTGCGGCAGCGGCGCCTGTCTTGGTCGGGATCATGGACATGGTGGCCGAACGCGCGCGGCGCAGGTCCTTGTGATACACGTCAGTCAGTACCTGATCGTTGGTGTACGCATGGACGGTGGTCATCAGACCGTTCACCAGGCCGATGCCGTCATCGAGTACCTTGACCAGCGGCGCAAGGCAGTTGGTCGTGCACGATGCGTTCGAAATGACGGTGTGCGAAGCCTTCAGCACATCGTGGTTGACGCCGTACACGATGGTCGCATCGACATCCTTGCCGCCCGGCGCGGAAATGATGACCTTCTTCGCGCCCGCCGCCAGATGTGCGCTTGCCTTCTCCTTGCTGGTGAAGAGACCCGTGCACTCGAGCACCACGTCGACCTTCAATTCCTTCCACGGCAGTTCGGCCGGATTGCGCTTGGCGCAAACCTGAATACGATCGCCGTTGACGACCATGTACTCGCCTTCGACGCTGATGGTGCCCGGAAACTTGCCGTGCGCGGTGTCGTAGCGAGTCAGGTGCGCGTTGGTCTGCGTGTCGCCCAGATCGTTGATCGCAACGATCTGCATGTCGTGTTTTTTGCCGCTTTCGTAGAAGGCGCGCAGGATATTCCGTCCGATGCGCCCATAACCGTTAATCGCTACCCGAATTGCCATCACTCGCTCCAATTCCGCATCACTCAATAACCGACTTCACCGCTTTCACTACATTGTCGACAGTAAAGCCGAAGTATTTGAACAGCTCGCCGGCCGGTGCGGATTCGCCGTACCGATCGATGCCGACGACGGCACCGTCCAATCCCACATACTTGCGCCACAGGTCGGTGACGCCCGCCTCGACCGCGACACGTCGCACGCCCGGTGACAGTACGCTGTCGCGATAGGCTTGGTCCTGCCGGTCGTACACATTGGTACTCGGCATCGACACGACGCGCACTGCCACGCCTTCCTTGGCCAGTTGCTCCTGCGCGCCAAGCGCAAGCGGCACTTCCGAGCCGGTCGCGATAATGATGGCGCGAAAATCCTGCGCATCCGCCAATACGTACCCACCGCGACGAATGTTTGCAATCGCCTTGGCATTGCGCTGCTGAAACGCGACGTTCTGCCGGCTGAAAAGCAACGCACTCGGCCCATCCCTGCGTTCGATCGCGGCGATCCACGCCTGCGCCGATTCCACCGTATCGCTCGGTCGCCACATATCAAGCTGCGGGATAAGGCGCAGCGATGCCGCGTGTTCGATCGATTGATGCGTCGGGCCGTCTTCGCCCAATCCGATGGAATCGTGGGTGTAGACAAAAATCGCGTGCGCGCGCATCAGCGCCGCCATGCGCACTGCATTACGAGCGTAATCCGAAAATGTAAGGAACGTACCGCCGTAAGGAATGAAGCCGCCGTGCAGGGCAATGCCGTTCATCATCGCGCTCATGCCGAATTCGCGCACGCCGTAATGGATGTAGTTGCCATCGCCCTCGCGACCGATGGACTTGGAGCCCGACCAGTTGGTCAGGTTCGATCCGGTCAGGTCGGCTGAACCGCCCAGCATTTCGGGCAGTTCCGCAGCCAACGCTTCAAGTGCGAGTTGAGAGGCTTTGCGTGTCGCCACCGTCTGCGCCTTGGCATTGGTTTGCTCCAGCAGCTTGGCGCAGACCTCGTCCCAATCCTGCGGCAGCTTGCCCAGCATGCGGCGCTCGTATTCGGCCGCAAGTTCCGGATGTGCTTTAGTGTACGCGGCAAAACGCTCCTGCCACTCACCCTCGAAAGCGGCGCCACGTCCGCGACCATCCCACGATTCATAGACCTGCTGCGGAATTTCGAACGGCGGATGGTTCCAGCCGATGTTCGCGCGTGTTGCTGCGATCTCGTCCGCACCGAGCGCCGCGCCGTGCACATCGTGCGAGTTGGCTTTGTTGGGCGAGCCCTTGCCGATGATCGTCTTGCAGCAAATGATGCTCGGCCGATCGGTTTCGTTGCGCGCTTCGTGCAGCGCCGCATCCACCGCCGCGACATCGTGGCCGTCGATATCCCGCACCACGTGCCAGCCGTATGCCTCGAAGCGTTTCGGCGTGTCATCGCCGAACCAGCTGTCGACATGACCGTCGATGGAAATGTTGTTGTCGTCGTACAGCAGAATCAGCTTGCCCAGTCCGAGTACGCCGGCGAGCGAGCACGCCTCGTGCGAGATGCCTTCCATGAGGCAGCCGTCGCCGAGGAACACATACGTGTGGTGATCGACGATGGTGTGGCCAGGCCGGTTGAACTGCGCCGCGAGCAGACGTTCGGCGAGCGCCATGCCGACTGCGTTGGCCAATCCCTGCCCAAGCGGGCCGGTCGTCGTCTCCACGCCCGGGGTGGCAAAATTTTCCGGATGACCGGGTGTCTTGGACTTGAACTGGCGGAAGCGTTTTATTTCTTCCATCGGCAAGTCGTAACCGGTCAGATGGAGCAACGCATAAAGCAGCATCGACCCGTGGCCGTTGGACAGCAAAAAGCGATCGCGGTCGGGCCAGTGCGGATTGGCCGGGTTGTGACGCAAATGCCGCCCCCACAATGCGACGGCAATTTCGGCCATGCCCATAGGCATTCCGGGGTGCCCGGAGTTGGCCGCCTGCACAGCGTCCATCGCGAGCGCGCGGATGGCGTCAGCCATGTCGCGCTGTTGTTCGTTGGTCAGGGTACGGGGGGAACGGGCGAGCGCGGTAGCCGATGAATTCATGAGGGGATATCTAGGAGGCGTTGAAGGAACGCCGGAAAAGCTGGCAATTATCCCGTATCGCCGCGCTTTTTGCACGGGGCGGGCGGGATGGGAGATTGCACGGCACTTGGCGGCGGCACATTTCTTATAATCGACCGCGGGTCGATTACGAGGTTCGCACTTGGAGAAATGCATGCTTGACTTGCAAATAGCGTTCTTGGGACTGGGCGTCATGGGCGGACCGATGGCCGGCCACCTGGCTCATGCCGGGCATCGAGTCAGGGTCTATAACAGGACGCGCGCCAAAGCCGAAGCCTGGGTCAACCGTCATGCGGGGACCCTCGCCGCCACACCGATGGAGGCAGCGGACGGCGCGGACATCGTATTCGCCGTGGTGAGTGACGATCCTGATGTGCGCGCAGTCACGCTGGGGGAACACGGCGCATTCCACGCGATGCGCCCCGGCAGCATTTTCGTCGATCATTCCACTGCTTCGGCCGCGCTGGCGCGCGAACTTGCGGCCGAGGCGCAGCGTCGCGGCTTCTACTTCATCGACGCGCCAGTGTCCGGCGGCCAAGCCGGCGCCGAAAGCGGCGCGCTCACCGTCATGGCCGGCGGCGACGAGGCCGCCTTCGAACGCGTCAAGCCGATTCTTGCCGCGTACGCCAGAGCATCGACCTGGATGGGACCGGCGGGCGCGGGCCAACTGACCAAGATGGTCAATCAGATCTGCGTAGCCGGTGTGCTGCAAGGACTGGCCGAAGGGGTCGATTTCGGTCTGCGCGAAGGGCTGGACATGAACCGAGTATTGGATCTCCTCGCGCAAGGTGCGGCCGGCTCCTGGCAGATGGAGCATCGTGGCAAGACCATGGCGGACGGCCAGTTCAACTTCGGTTTCGCAGTGGATCTGATGCGCAAGGATTTACGCATCTGCCTGGAAGAAGCGGACCGCAACGGCGCCGAACTCAGCGTGGCGCGCCTCGTCGACCGCCATTACGCGGAAATTCAAGCCATGGGGGGCGGACGTTGGGACACTTCCGCACTGATCCGCCGTTTGCGAAAAACCAAAAGTCCTTGAAAACATAGGGCTAGCCCCGGAGCGGGGATTGCTTTAGAATCGCGGGTTCTCCGCAGCCCTGTCTGCCGCCGATTTTTGAATCGACGCCAGAATCATTGCCTAGCAACAGGGCGCCGCGGAATCGGGCGAGGTGCGCGCATCTCGTTTCAGGCCATACAGACGAGGATTTATGCGAATTGGACGGTCTGCATCTAGTCGCCAATCTGTACCGCTGCAAAGGAAGCGCCGCTCATTTCGTTGATGCGGAGGCGTTGCGTCGATTCTGTCTCGATAGCGTTAATCGAGTTGGTTTAACGGTACTCGGGGATTTATTCCATCAATTTCAGGGCACTGACAACGATCCCACGGCGCCAGGCGGTGTCACGGGCTGCATCGTGCTGGCCGAGTCGCATGTTGCGATCCACACTTGGCCCGAACTGAACGCCGTGACGCTCGACGTCTATGTCTGCAATTACACGCAGGACAATGGCCCGAAAGCGAAGCAGGTCGTTGCCGATCTCATGGAACTGTTCAAGCCTGAGGACTACGTCCGGCACGACGTGCCGCGCGATCGGCAGTTAATGCTGGAGTACCTCAACCCCGACTACGGTCACTTCATCCGATCGTCGAGGCGACTGCTCGAACGTCGCACGCGTTTTCAAGATCTGGCAGTTCACGATTCGCCGCAGTTCGGCAAGCTGTTCAGCCTGGACGGCTGTTTCATGACGTCGGAAAAGGACGAGTTCTACTATCACGAGAACATCATCCATCCGGCCGCCATCGCACATGCGGCGCCGAAAAAAGCGCTGATCATCGGTGGTGGCGACGGCGGCTCGAGCGAGGAACTGCTCAAGCACCCGAGTATCGAGCAGGTCACCTTGGTCGAGCTCGATGAGCAAGTCATCGATGTCGCGAAACAGCACTTCCAATCGATCCACCACGGCGTGTTCGACAATCCGCGGCTGAAACTCGTATTGGGCGATGGCCTCAAATTTGTGGCCGAAACGAAAGAGAAATTCGATCTCATCGTGCTCGACCTGCCCGATCCCATCGGCCCGGCAACAGCGCTCTACGAAGAGTTGTTCTTTCGCCAATGCGCGGAGGCGCTCGCGCCCGGCGGCGCGCTCACCTTGCATCTGGGCTCGCCCGTCGCGGAGCCGGAACGGGTGCGCGCGCATACCGAGCGGCTGGCCAATGTGTTCGGCATCGTGCGGCCCTACGTGGTGTTCGTGCCGCTGTACGGTTCGTTGTGGAGCATGGCCTGTTGCTCCAACACGCTTGATCCACTGGCGCTGTCGGTCGACGAAGTCGAGAGCCGGCTCGCCAATCGCGGCGTATGCGAGCTGCAGTATTACAACGGCCAGACCCATCACGCCGTGTTCGCCCTGCCTAACTACGTGCGCGATCTCACTGTGTCGGCGCGTAGCGCAACGCCGAAGGTGATGCCGCCGCGAGCCGCGAACGCGGCCTAGCGCTCGCCGCGCACCGACAAAGGCCGCCCGAGGGCGGCCTTTTGTTTCAGCCCTCGAGGAAGGGGAAATTCGGCGCCGGACGCCGATTGCTCATGAGATCGGCCAGCGCACTCGCCGAACCGCAAGAAAGCGTCCAGCCGAGCGTGCCATGTCCGGTGTTGAGGTACAGATTGGAGTAACGCGTCCGGCCGATGAGCGGCAGATTGCTCGGCGTAGCGGGACGCAGTCCGGCCCAGTATTCGGCGCGCTCGGCGTGCCCCGCGTGCGGGAACAATTCGAAACAGCGCTTCACCAGCGCCTGGCAACGAACGATATTGATGCTCGTGTTGTAGCCGTTCAGTTCCGCCGTGCCGGCCACGCGCAGGCGATTTCCCAGGCGCGAAAACACGAGCTTGCGCTCTTCATCCGTCAGACTGGTGGTCGGCGCTTCATCCTCCGGTTCGAGCGGCAGTGTGATCGAATAGCCCTTGACCGGATAAATCGGCACCGGCACATGCAGCGGCCGCAGCAGCAGCGGTGAGTAGCTGCCGAGGCAGACCACATAGGCGTCGGCGGTGATCGACTCGTCAGTGCCACTTTCGACCGCCACCACGATGCTGGCGATACGGCCCCGCTCGACTTCCAGGCGCTTGATGAGGCAGTCGTAGCGAAAACGCACGCCGCTGTCTTCCGCCCGGCGCGCAAGCGCCTGCGTGAACTTGCGGGCGTCGCCCGATTCGTCGCTCGCGGTGTAAGTCGCGCCAACGACCTTGTCCGCCGCGTATTTCAATGCCGGCTCGATCGCGAGGCAATCCGCCCGCGTCTTGAGTTCGCGCTGGCAACCCAGTTCACGCATGAGTGCGGATTGCGAGACCGCCAGATCGAAATCCGCCTGATTGGTGTAGAAGTGCAGGATGCCGCGCGTCAGTTCATCGTAGTGGATGCCGGTTTCCACTCGCAGGGCGCGCAGTTGTTCGCGGCTGTACAGCCCAAGCGCGAGCAGTTTTCGCGTGTTTTCGCGGGTCCTCGAGGCGCGGCACTGGAGCAGGAAACGCAGCCCCCACTGCCATTGGCGCCAATCGGCGCGCAGTCGAAACAGCAGCGGCGCGTCTTCCCGGCCCAACCATTTAAGAATTTTGGCCGGGGCATTGGGGTTGGCCCATGGCTCGGCGTGACTGACCGAAATCTGCCCACCGTTGGCAAAACTGGTTTCCAACGCGGCGGTGCCCTGCCGCTCGATGACCGTAACTTCATGCCCGGCCCGGGCCAGATACCAGGCGGTTGTCGTTCCTACGACACCCGCGCCCAGAACTGCCACTCGCATTCCGTTTCTGCTCCTGTAGAAACAACAAAGGGGCCAGGTCTCCCCAACCCCTTTTCCATCGGTGCCTTGCACACCGATGACCGGCTCAATCTAGTCGCCGCACCCGGCGGTGGTCAAGCAGCGTTACCTCGTCGGCGCCGCAACCACCTTCTGGCGCTGCTCGCCTAGACCTTGAATGCCCAGGGTCACCACATCGCCAGGCTTCAGATAAAGCGGCTCGGGTTTGTGCCCCATGCCCGAACCAGCCGGGGTGCCGGTGGTAATGATATCGCCCGGCAACAAAGTCATGTATTTACTCAGGTGCGAGACGATGTGCGCGACGGAGAAAATCATGTCGCGCGTATTGGCCAACTGCATCTGCTCGCCGTTGACATCGAGGATCAATTCAAGCGTTTGCGGGTCCGGGATTTCATCCGTCGTGACGAGCCAGGGACCGATGGGGCCGAAAGTGTCGGCGCCCTTACCCTTATCCCACTGGCTGGTGGAAAACTGCCAGCCGCGCTCGGATACGTCGTTGACAATGCAGTAGCCGGCCACGTAGCCAAGCGCCTTGTCTTCGCTGACGCCCTGCGCGCGAGTACCGATCACTACGCCCAGTTCGACCTCCCAGTCCAACTTGGTCGATCCGACCGGCTGAATGATGTCGTCGTTAGGACCGCTGATGGCGGTGGTCGCTTTCATGAACGCGACCGGTTCAAGCGGCCGATTGAGCCCTGCTTCGGCGGCATGGTCGACATAATTCAGGCCGATGCCGATGAATTTGCTGATGCCGATATAGGGCACGCCGAAGCGCGGGTCGGTGCGGACCAGCGGTAACGACTCGGGACGGATGCGCGCCAGCCTAGCCAGATTTTTTGGCGCCAACGTGTCCTGATCGATGCATTGAATCATCCCCGACAAGTCACGCAACTGGCCTTGGGAATCGATCATGCCCGGCTTTTCGTGTCCGTTCTTGCCGTAGCGGCACAGTTTCATCTCAACGCTCCCGTGCGGAGGATGCCCGTAGGCAGGAAGGTTTTTTCCTTATTGTTGCGGGACCTTCGACTGAACTCAGGCCGCAAACCATGCTTTTGGCTGTTTTTTGCCGCGACTCCTTCCCTGAATCGCGAGCTTGGGTGGCAGCGATTATAACAGTCGCATTTCACGAAGCTTCCGTTTTTCGGCTATGACCAGGACAGTTGCGACCTTGCAGCGCCACTTAGAAAGCTGTGCGGAATGTCACGACTATGCCTCGCTCGTGGCCTGCCTGACTATGCGCATGGCATAGTCAGGGCGATAGAAGAAAAATACGAACGCAGTGCCGGCCCGACGGTAACGTCTACCGTCGGATCAGTCCGGATGAAGACGATTCCCGTCGCATGCACGCTGTAGTCGCCGGTTTCCGGCTGGCGCCGTGCCGGCGATATTCGAGGCCCGCGTATGGACCCATCATTCGCTCAGCCCGCCGAGCGCTCTCGCCCGCCGACGGCGGCGAAGGCATTGCTCAGCCAATGCAAGGCGATGGCATGCAACAAGTTGAGCGGAATCATCGCCGAGGCGCTCGGCAAGGTCGAGAACGACCTTTTCGCACTAGCCAGCGAATCCGCCGACCTCACCGAGCAGCAGGTGCTGCTAGAAGCTATGGCCCAAGTGCGCGCGCATCGCGAGGAAATCCTCAAAACCTTCGATCGCTGCTTTGCCGAGTTGTACGAACAGCGCACTCACGCGCCGGGCACGCCGCTGACGGCATCCCAGGAGGTGGACCTCAACAGCCTTTCACTCGTCGATGACAGCACGATGGAGGAAGATCTGGCCATCAACGAGCTTGCGCGTAAAACGAAAAACCGCCTCGATCCCGATCAGGCGCTCGGCATCCAGGCGCGCTTCGGGCATCTGCTCGCACGCGAATCGCTCGACGACGAGGGCAACCCGCTGTCCCCGGACACCGTGTTCAAGGCGCTGAAACAGGCCTGCGCCAAAATTCCGGGGGACTTCGCCGTCAAGCACTCCCTGCTGGCGGCCGTGCAGCCCTATGTCGCAACCGGTATCGACACCGTTTACGCCGACGTCAACAAGAATTTGATTTCGCACCACGTGCTGCCGCGCATCAAGCACCATGTGCAGCGTGCGGCCGACCGACTGGGAACAAGTCAGCCCATGGGGCTTAGCCAAATGCTCGCCACCAGCCAGGCGATGCATACAAGCCAGATGATGAATCTCTCGCAACTCATGCATCCGGCAGGCGCCGGAATGAGCGCGAGCGCGCCGTTGAACCCCGCCATGTCGATGTCGATGCCACTCGACCTGTCGGCACTGCTGGCCGGCGTGATGAGCGGGCCGCCCGCCGCGCGACAGCAGGCGGCGCGCATGTTCGCCGACCCCGGCAGCTATCACCTCGACAACGTCATGAATACGCCGGCCACGCCGGCACTGCTGTCCACGCTGTCGAACCTGCAAGCCAACATGGCGGTGACCGGCGCGCATGCCATCCCGATCGATTGGCTGGCGTCGCTCGACCAGCAGGTACGCAGTCAAAGCCATCCGCTGGACCAGCTCACCATCGAGTTGGTGACCATGGTGTTCGATTACATCCTCAACGATCAGGATGTGCCGGACACCGTCAAAGCAGAAATCGCGCGCCTGCAAATCATCGCCGTGAAAGCCGCGCTGCTGGATCGCACTTTCTTCGCACGGCGCCAGCATCCCATGCGTCGCCTGATGGATCGCATCGCCAGTGCCGCGCAGGATCCGGAAATCGATACGCACGCGGAGTCCGAGTTTCTAATCGGTCTGCGCGCCATTACCAACGAGACGATCAACACATTCGATGACGATCTCGCCGTGTTCGAAGCGGCGTACGAGCGGCTCGAGTCGCTTATCGGTACGTCGACACAAGCACAGCGCCGCGTCGTCGAAACAACCAAAATCACGCTCGCCCGGGAAGAACAGACGCAGCTTGCCGAAACCGAGGCGCGCGCCGAGATGCGTCGCCATCTGACTCGCCAGACGCCCGGTTTTGTGCGCGAGTTTTTGTACAAATGGTGGACACCCGTGCTCGCGCAGGCGCGCATCAATGACGATCAAGGCGAGGCGCAATGGACGGAGACAATCGAAATTGCGCAAGCGCTGATATGGAGCGTTTCTCCGCTCAAAAGCGCCGATGTGCAGCGCCTCGCCGGAATGCTGCCACAACTCATGCGCGGGCTGTTATACGGCATGAACGCCATCGCCATGCCGGCGGATACGCGCGAGGTTTTTTTCAATCAATTGATGGAGACCCACACGGCGGCGGTCAGCCACGCGAAAGCGTTGAGTCGCTCCGGCGAAATGCCGGTGCTTGACGCCGAGGCGCTAGCCGTTCCAACCGCAGCAGACACGGACGAATCCGATGATCCGGAAACCGAAGCCGTCGATGCAACGCACAGCGGGTTCGATGTCGGGGATTTACTCCTGCATACGGTCAAGTCGCTCGAGCGCGGTGCAATCGTGGAATTCATCGAAGACGGTGACACGCCGATCCGCTGCAAGCTCTCGTGGGTTAGCCCCAAGCAGACCATGCTGCTCTTTACATCCACTGCCGGCGCGCGCAAATACTCGCCGGACGCGCTGGCGACGGCGTTGCAACAAGGCAAGGCCCGTCTGGTGGAAGAAATGGAAGCGCTGGTCGATCGCGCCTTCGGCGCTATCGTGGCGGAGCAGTCCGCCGCAGCCTGAGTTTCGCTTGCGGGTCAGAAAACTGCGCGCTTATTCGTTAATCCATTTGATCGAGCAACCGATCGCGGCGATCTGATCTTCCGGCCCGCGCCCGGTTGCGGCAATCTGTCGCACCGCCTCATACAATTCGCGCCGCGCATTCGGCCTGGCTTCTCGACCGGATTCGTCCAGACGGCCGTGATATTGCAGCTCGAGTTGCGCGTTGAACCCGTAGAACTCGGGTGTGCACACCGCGCCATACGCCTTCGCCACCGCCTGCGTTTCATCGAGCACGTAGGGAAACGGAAATGCGTACTCCTGCGCGATGCGCCGCATGTTGTCGAACGAATCCTCGGGATAGTCGGTCGGGTCGTTGGCGCTGATGGCGATCGCGCCGATACCCAGCGATGCCAGATCCCCGCAGTCGCGTACGATCCGCTCGCGAACGGCTTTGACGTAAGGGCAGTGATTGCAGATGAACATGACGAGCAGCCCGTTGGGGCCACGCACATCGGCCAGCGTATAACGCTTGCCATCCACGCCCGGCAGATCGAAATCCGCCGCGCGCCAACCGAAATCGCACACCCTGGATGATTGCAATGTCATAAATTTCTCTCCGCCGGTCAGACCCGCCTGAGGTAAAGTTGCGCGCACTCGCGTGCCGTACGCGGGGCTTGATCAAAAATTTCGCAAGATTAACGGGAAGCGCACGGACGCGCGACCACGCCAGCGCCTGCGACCTGTATCGATGAACGATCTATCCACCAGCGGCCGGATTCCGCGCCTCTATCACCACGGCCCGCTGTCAGCCGGCGCCATCATCGACTTGCCCGAGCGCGCAGCGCGCCACGTCCAGGCGCTGCGTCTGCGCGTCGGTGACGCCATCACGCTCTTCAACGGCGACGGTACGGAGTGGAAAGCGACGCTCACGCTGATCAGCAAGCGCAGCATGCTGGCCGATGTCGGCCCGCACACGACAATCGACCGCGAATCACCCCTCGAAGTTCGCCTCCTGCAGGGCATTTGCGCCAGCGACCGTATGGATCTGGTGCTGCAGAAGGCGACCGAACTGGGCGCGGCCGTCATTCAACCGGTCGTGACCTCGCGCTCGATCGTGCGCCTGTCCAGCGAGCGGCAGGAACGTCGCCAGATGCATTGGCAGAATGTGGTGATCGCCGCATGCGAACAATGCGGGCGTAATACGATTCCCGCAGTGGAATCGGCCGTCGCGTTCACGGACTTGCTCGCTCGCCTGCCGGACGACGGACCGCGTCTGCTTTTGTCACCCGACGGAGCAACCAACCTTCGCGCGCTACCGGTGGCGCCGGAGCGCGTCACGCTGCTCATCGGGCCTGAAGGCGGTCTTGCGCCGGACGAACAGATACTTGCGCTCGACGCGGGTTTCACCGCCGTTCGCTTCGGCCCGCGCATCCTGCGCACCGAAACTGCCCCGCTCGCCGCGCTCGCGGCAATCCAGGCGTTGTGGGGCGACTGCTGAGCGTCTTCCACCTTGAAGGCACTTCAGCAACGCTTCTCATGTTCGCCATCGCAACGCGCAGGCGCTTGCGGGTAGACTAGCGATCCGCTCGGACTCTGCACATAACGATATGCCGGCCCTACCGGACGATAAGTTCGTATCCTGGTTCCGCTCCGTCGCCCCTTTCTTCCACGCCTTTCGCGGCTGCACTTTTGTCGTCGCATTCGGCGGCGAATTGGTCGACGAAGGGCAATTCGTCGCCCTCGCGCACGATCTCAACCTATTGCACAGCGCCGGCATCCGGCTGGTCCTGGTACATGGTTCCCGGCCGCAGATCGAATCGCAACTGGCGCAACGCAACGCCAAGTCGACGTATCACAAAGGGCTGCGCATCACCGATCCGGTCGCGCTGGACTGCGTGAAGGAGGCGGTCGGCCTGTTACGCGTGGAGATCGATGCGCTGCTGTCCCTCGGCCTGCCGAATACGCCCATGGCCGGCGGCGTGATCAACACCGTATCGGGCAATTTCATCACCGCGCGGCCCATCGGCGTATGCGACGGCGTCGATTATCAGCACACGGGCATGGTCCGCAAGATCGACGCGCAGGCGATCATCGGTTGCCTGGACGCCAACAACATCGTGATCGTCTCGCCCATCGGCTATTCCCCGACCGGCGAAGTGTTCAATCTGTCGACGGAAGACGTCGCCGTCGCCACGGCGCAAGCACTCAAGGCGAGCAAACTGATTTTCTTCACCGACGAAATGGTGCACGACGCCAACGACGAACCGGCACCTGAACTGTCGGCGCATGAAGCGCAGCGGTTGCTCGACACATCCACTCAACTGACGTCGGACACCCGCCTGTATCTTGCCCACGCGGTAGAGGCCGTCCGCGGCGGCGTGCCGCGCGCCCACGTCATCACCCGCCAGACCGACGGGGCGTTGCTGATCGAACTATTCACCCACGAAGGTTCGGGCTGCATGGTGACCGCGGACAAACTCGAACGCGTCCGCCCCGCGACCATTGACGACGTCGGTGGCGTACTGCAATTGATCGAGCCGCTGGAGGCCGACGGCACGCTCGTCCGCCGGGGCCGGGAATTGCTGGAGCAGGAGATCGGCCGCTTCACCGTGCTTGAACATGATCAGCGGGTCGTCGGCTGTGCCGCGCTGTATCCCTTTCCCGCGGCGCACGCGGGCGAACTCGCCTGTCTTGCCATCCGCCCGGAATACCAGAGTCTCGGCCATGGCGAGAAACTCATGCAGGCGATCGAACAGCAGGCGCGTCGCCTCGGCATGGACCGGCTGTTCCTGTTGACGACACGCACCGCGCACTGGTTCATCGAGCGCGGCTATCAGGAAGAGTCGATCGACATCCTGCCGGAAGAAAAACGCGCGCTTTACAACTGGCAGCGCCGCTCGAAAGTTTTGGTGAAGGCGCTACGTTAGAATCGGACAGGGGCTGCCGAGGCAGCCATGACCCTTTTACCGCTCGGAGTTATGTATGGCCCGTACCGTTCAATGCATCAAGCTCGGCCGCGAAGCCGAGGGCCTCGATTTTCCGCCCGTGCCGGGCGAACTCGGCAAACGCATTTATGCCAGCGTATCCAAGGAAGCATGGCAGGAATGGGTGCGCCACCAGACCATGCTCATCAACGAGAATCGACTCAGCCTGGCTGACCCCAAAGCGAGGCAATACCTCGCCCAGCAAATGGAGAATCACTTCTTCGGCGCCGGCGCCGATGTCGCAGCAGGCTACGTTCCGCCGACGAAGTGACGGCAGGCGATACCTCGCCGATGGCGAGGTATCGTTTCCTTACAAACCGCCTTCAGCCTCGTCGAATTCCGCGCTGCGCATGTGGCGCACATCGCGACCTTCGACCATATAGATCACATACTCGGCCATGTTCTTGGAGTGATCGCCGATCCGCTCCAGCGCCTTGGCGACGAAGAGCACCTCCAGGCAGCGACTGATGGTGCGCGGGTCTTCCATCATGAAGGTGATGAGTTCGCGCAGAATGGAGCGAAACTCGCTGTCCACCGCCTCGTCCTGTTGAACGACGCGTTGCGCCGCCTTTGAATCGAGACGCGCGAAGGTATCGAGCGCACTGCGCAGCATGGCGATCGCAAGATTTGCGACATGCTGCAGATCGACGCGCGGCATATGCAGCCGCTCGGCCTCGTGGATGAGCTTCGCCATGCGCGCGATCTTTTCCGCTTCGTCGCCGATGCGCTCCAGATCGGTAATGGTTTTCACCACGGCGATGATGAGTCGCAAGTCGCCGGCGGCCGGCTGGCGGCGCGCGATGATGTGGCTGCAGGCTTCGTCCAGCTCGACTTCCATGGCGTTGACGCGATGGTCGTTCTGCTTGACCAGCTCGATCTCCTCCATGTTGCCGCTGCTCAAGGCATCGATCGCGCGCTGAATCTGCTCTTCCACCAGACCG
>DATCWO010000115.1:0-2446 GCA_036566325.1 Burkholderiales bacterium
CAAGTTCCGTACGGGCGGCGTGAAACACACGGTGGTCGCCGGCGTGGAACTAGGGCGCGACGAGTACGAGCGCGACTCGTTCAGCTTCACGAATCTGCCCGGCCCGCAGAATCTCGCTCATCCGATCTACGGGCCCCTGCCTGACAGCGTGGACCGTCGGCTGGACGATCGCATCAGCGTCGACGCGAATACCGTTGCGGTGTATCTCAACGATCAAATCGAGTTGACCAAACAGTGGAAGCTGGCTGCCGGTTTGCGCTGGGACCGCTTCGACGCCGAGCAGAAAACGATCGATGTGGACGGCGACGGCGGTGGACAGGACGGCATCGATCGCACCGATAAGAAATTGAGCGGTCGCGCCGGCATCGTCTATCAGCCGACGGAAACGCAGTCCTACTACGTGTCTTACGGCACGTCGTTCAACCCGTCGGCGGAGACGGTTTCGATCAGCAACAATACGCTTGACGCCAATGCCGAACCGCTGCCGCCTGAAAAGAACGAAAGCTACGAAGTCGGCGGCAAGTGGGATCTGCTGAACGGCAACCTGTCGCTCACCGCTGCGCTGTTCCGCATCGAGAAGACCGATGCGCGCACGGAAGATCCAATCACGCAGGAAGTAACGCTGCAGGGCGAGACGCAAACGGACGGCTTCGAAGTCGGCGTCAGCGGTCGCATCACGCCCGCATGGCAAGTGTTTGGCGGCTACACCTATCTCGATGGCGAAATCAAAAATTTCGCCGACAACAATGTGTCGCTTGACGGCAATCGCCTGCAGAACACACCGCGCCACACTTACTCGTTGTGGACCAGCTATCGCCTGACGCCGGAATGGGAGCTGGGTGGTGGCCTGGTGCATTCGTCCGAGCGCGTGTTGAACAATGCCAACACGGCGGTCGTCGACGGCTATACGCGTTACGACGCGACGCTGGCGTATCACCAGAAGGACTACGACGTACGCCTCAACATCCTCAACCTCACCGACGAGGAGTACTTCGAAACCGCATCGGGCGGCCGCGCCGTGCCGGCTCAGGGGCGTACCGCATTGGTGACGGCAACCTATCGTTTTTAAATCTA
The DNA here is from genome assembly GCA_036566325.1 of Burkholderiales bacterium. Lineage (GTDB taxonomy): Bacteria > Pseudomonadota > Gammaproteobacteria > Burkholderiales > SG8-39 > ZC4RG42. Next base: position 1,075 of record DATCWO010000115.1, read on the forward strand.
CGGGGCCGACCAGCGAACGCTGTTTCGGTCGATTTGCGAGGGCCGATCGTGCTGATTCAGATTCCGGATGTGCTGAGCAAGGAGCAGGTGCGTCAGTGTCGCGAGATCCTGGATGCGGCCGACTGGGTCGATGGTCGTGCGACGGCCGGCTATCAGGGCGCGAAGGTCAAGAACAATCGCCAGTTGCCGGAAGGCTCGCCTGCCGCGCGCGAGTTGGGCGACTTCGTGCTGGCCGCGCTGGAGCGCAATGCGCTGTTCATCAGCGCGGTGCTGCCGGCGCGTGTTTATCCGCCGCTGTTCAATCGCTATGAAGGCGGCGAGACCTTTGGCGATCACATCGACAATGCCGTGCGCCTCATGCCCGGTTCGGGGCAAAAAATCCGCACCGATATTTCATCGACGCTTTTTCTTTCCGAGCCTGATGAGTACGACGGTGGCGAACTGCTGATCGAAGACACTTACGGTACGCATACGGTCAAGCTGCCGGCAGGCTCCATGGTGGTTTATCCGGGGACCAGCCTCCATCGCGTCACGCCGGTCACGCGCGGCGTGCGCATCGGATCCTTCTTCTGGACGCAGAGCATGATCCGCGACGATGGACAGCGCACCTTGCTGTTCGATCTCGACAGTTCCATCCAGCGACTCAATCAGCAGCAGGCTGACGAGCGCGCGCTCGTTCATCTCACCGGCTGCTATCACAACCTGTTGCGGATGTGGGCCGAGACCTGAGCGCACTCGCCAAGACGACAAGGACCCGAACGTTCGTGTTGAAGAAAATATGGTTCCAGACGCACTGGCTGCTGGGCATCAGCGCCGGCATCGTGCTGGCCATCGTCGGCGTGACGGGCGGCATGTTGTCGTTCGAGCAGCAACTGTTGCATGCGATCAATCCGGGCGTGATGAGTGTGACGCCGCGTTCGACGGCGACGCTCACGCCCGCCGAACTGCTCGCGCATGTGCACGATGCGGCGCCGGACAAGCGCGTCAGCGTGATCAATATTGCCGCCGAACCGGGCGAAGCGGTTCGTGTCACCTTTGCGTCCGACGCTCAATCTCAGGGGGGGAAGCGTGCGCGCGGTGAGACGCGTTATGTCGATCCCTATACCGGCGCATTGCTCGGACAGCCGCGCGGTGTCGAATTCTTTCGTACCGTGCGGCAGATTCATCGCTGGCTCGCCGCCGACGACATCGGCAAACAGGTGGTCGGTGCATCGACCGTTGCACTTATCGTGCTGGCGTTGTCCGGGCTGTATTTGCGCTGGCCGCGCCGCTGGAGCGATGTGCGCGCCTGGTTCACCTTCCGCTTCGCGCACAAGGGACGCAGTTTCCTGTGGGGTATGCATTCGGTGGTCGGTACGTGGGTGCTGATTCC
>DATCWO010000056.1:0-15814 GCA_036566325.1 Burkholderiales bacterium
CACCGATCGCGCCGGCTGTTTGCGGTGCCTATGTGCTGGCCTGGGTGGCGGGCTTTCTCACGCCCGGTGCTCCGGCCGGCGTGGGTGTGCGGGAATTGGTGCTCTATTTTCTGCTCAGCCACATGATCGGTAAGCCCGATCTGCTGGCCGCCGTCGTGCTCGCGCGCATGGTGAGCGTCTGCGGCGATGTGGTGTTCTATCTCGGCGCCGTGAGTGCGCGTCCCCGCGTCAACGTCGACGCGTTGTCGTGACCCTTCGCGCTCTGCGTTCGTACTGAGCAACGAACGATGCTCGCGCCGTTCATGGTTAGACGTGCTCGTATCGCCATGCGTCAATCGACCACTGTCGTCATGCCGGACTCGATCCGGCATCCGCGGTCTTCCATCGCCGTTCCGCAGCTTTGCGGGTCGGCCTGATCCAGGGGTTGGTCTCCAACATGGACATCCTCACCTTCATCGTCGAAATTTTCAAAGCGGCGGCATGGCCGTTGGCGGCGATAACGATCGCCGTGCTGTTTCGAACGGAATTGCAGTCTTTGCTGAACCGCATCAAGCACGGCAAGGTGGGATACGCAGAGATCGAGTTCGAACACGGTGTCAGAACGCTTGAGACCAGCGTCAAGTCGGCGCCGGATATCGGCCAAGCGCAGGCGCCGACTGCTTTGGCCGTTGCGCTCGCCACGACCGACCCGCGCACCGCAATCATTCAGGCTTGGCTGGAGGTTGAAGACGCGATCACCAATCTCGCTTTCTCGCGCTCGCAGTCGTCCGACGAGGTGCCCAGCCACACGCTCGGCGCGATTCAACAACTTGCGCGGCTAGGCGCCCTCAGTTCCGAGCAGATATCGCTCATTTACGAACTGCGTTCTTTACGCAATCAAGCGGTTCATGATCTGGAATTCAACCCGTCGACGGAGTCCGTGCTTGGTTTCGCCAAGCTGGCGAGAGAGGTGCTCGGCTTTATCAAGGAAGCGGCGGATCGCGGCTGACCTCCTCCAACGACTAGCGGCGGCGTTGTGTGCTTAAACCTTCGCTGCGCTTGCGAGTCAACCGTTAAGAGAATGTGCGCCCATTGCGCCTTGCTTTGAAAACACTTCACGCGGTCTTCAGCGCATGCGGCCGATATAGATACACCCCAGTCTCCCTTGCACGCGGCATGAAGATGAAGCATTGCAGCGCCGGCACGTAGTCCCAGCGTTTGTACAGCCCGCCGGAGTTGCGTCCGCCCCAGTCGAGCGATGAGGCGACGTTGCCGAGGATCTGTCGCCAGGTCACGGTCCATTTGTCCGCAAGCGTCGCGGGCAGCTCGATTTCGTAGATATCCATCTTGTGCGAACGCGCATAGAAATAGAGCCGTTTCGTATCGGGCGAGTAGGCGATGGATGTGGTGTATTCCGCCGGTAGCGCCTGGCTCAGCTCCGCGTAGCGCCAACCGTCTTCGATTTTGTTCGGGTTGAAGTAGCCGATGCGCTGCCTGCCTTTCGATGTGCCGCAGGCGACGAGCAGATCGCGATCCGGCACATACACCATGGTGGCCGTGTCGGCGGTGGCGCCGAAACCGGGTCGATTCGACGGTCCGGCGATATGCATCCGTGTATCGAGATCGAGATAGCAGGCGCGTGTGGCATCGCCGGTGAAATACCAGACGCGCTTGCGCTTCTCGTCCAGCGCGCTGATCTGTACGCCGGAGGCATGCACGCGCATCGGGCAGGCGTTTTTCGAATAGCGGCTCCACTTGTCGGCGGCGAAATCGTAGGCGTGCGACCAGCCGATGTTCAGCGATGGGCCGAGCATGGCAAGGCTAATGGGCCGCAGCAAACTGCCCTCCCGCCCGCCGCCGGCTTGCGGTGGAATGACGGCGAGCAGATCGTAGGTGTGCGCGCTGGCGGGCGAACCGTCCGGATGTTCGCCGTGTTCGCGATCGAAATTTTTCTTCGCCTGCTTGTCGACTTCGTCATAGGGATCAGTGAGGCGCTCGAACTTCATCGCAGCGAGGTCGAATACGTACACCGAGTTCTCGCCTGAATCGCCATGGCCCCCGCCGTGCAGGACGAGCGCGCCGTTGCGCGAGTAGTACGGATTGAACACGCCGCCCGAAAAAGCATCGACCACATAACGATTGCCGTCGGAGTTGAAACCGCCGCCGCGGTTATAACTGCAGTTCGAACGCGGGCAGGGGTCCACATCGTGGAAACTGTTGTGCGCCGGCAGTTGCACCATGTGACCGGGCTCGGGCAGCCAGCTCGGCGTCGACACGGTCGCCGCCACCGGTCGCAGATCGGCTTTGGTCTGTTTCATCGGGCCGATGTAGCGTTTCGCAACCGCGACGTTGCCGACGCGATAGTGATGTTTCGCGATCGGCAGTTTGCGGCCGCCGTGATAGGCGTTGAGCCAGGGCGCGTCCTGAATCACCGAGTCCGGCGTCTTGCGCCAGCGGATATCGGTCTTGCTGTAGACCTTCACGCCGTCGACCCACACTTCGAAAACGCCGTTCGGATCGGGCGTGCCGTCGCGGGTTTTCGGATCGACGTTGCTGACGCTGTTCAGCTTCACGCGCTGCTCGATGCAATACCAGCGCTCCGTCTGCAGACACACGTTGCCCATGCGCGCGTAATCGCCGTCATAGGCTTTCTGTCCGATCCAGTACGCCAGCACGCCGAGCGAGGCGAGTTCCTTGTACGGGTTGTCATCGGTGGGCTTGCGGTTGACGACATAGCGCATCGACCAGCCGTAACCGGTGCAGCGATCGGAGCCGACGCCTTCTTTCCACTTCTTGCCGCCGCCCCATTCTTCATCCTTCTGATAGTTGAGGTTTTCCCAGGTGGCGGCGAGCGCGCCGAGAATCTTGATGCCGTCCGCTTCGGAGAGGAAATCCTTTTCCAGATAAAGATATGCACGGAAGTACAACTCGGTCGGCGCGCGACCTTCGCCCGGATATTTGGTGAGACGCATGCGCGTGGACATCGAACCGTTGTCGCTCGGATTGAATTCGCCGCGCACCGAGGTCGTACCGCCGAGGGCGGATTCGTTCTGATACGTCGCTTCGCGCACCCAGTAGTGCGTGTAGGCCTTGCGTTTGGCGGGAGAAAAATCGCCCCAGTAGACGACATCCGGATGACCGTCGAGTTTGCTGTCACTGCCGAGTTCGGCGGCCAGCCCTTGTTCGATATTGCCGCGCGGGATTGTGACAATGTGTGGCGGCATCAACTCCATGACGTCGAGGTGCGTCATGTCGTACTGCTTGGTCGTGGTGAGGATGAGGGTCGCGTCCTGCACCGCGCCTTTCACCTTTGCAAGATCGAATTGCAGCGCGGCGAAGCGGTTGCTCGTGACCCACAGCGATTTCGAGGTGCCTTGCGCCTTGTACGTGCTTTGCGGCATATCGACATCAGCCGTGCAGCGACATTCGAATGTTCCCGCGCTCGTGACGACAACCAGCTTCGGGCGTTGCGACGCATCGTCGTGCTCCCGACTGGAGAACACGGCGGTACCGTTGCCCGAAGGCGGTCGCAGCAGCAGCCCGGTATTGAGTTCGGACAACCAGCGAGTGACCAGCGGGCCGAGACCCTTGAAGCGGATTTCCTGCGTGCCCGCGCCGCCCGGCACCGAGGCGCTCGCATAGGCATAACGGCCATGCGGCACTTGTCTTGCGTCTCGCCAATCGCCGCCCTTGTGCTGCCAGCGCAGCTTCAGCGCGGCATTCCAATTGTCACGCGTGGCGCCCGAATCGCCGTCGTAGAGAATGGCTTGCTGAATCGTTTGTACGGTGTTGCTGACGGGTGGGGAAGATTGATCGGGCTGCAAGGCGGCTACCTCTTCTTGTAAGTTGTTTACTTTGTTCCAGATCGCTTTGAGTTCGGCGCGCGCCGCGCCGTAAAGTTTTTCAATGGTTATCATTCATGCAAGCCTCAACGGAGCCCTTCTGCGTGACCCCGGCTAAAGAATCGCAACAACCGAAGACCGAATTCGAACGCGCCTGGAGCGCGCGCTTTCGCGAATTCGCGCATGTGCACGATGACGATGCCGGGATTGCCGGCTGGTCGCGCACCGGTCTGGCCGCGCGATTGCGTCATTTCGAACAGCACTTCGATGCCACACGCGCACGCGGTCTGTGGCTCGATGCGGGCTGCGGCGCGGGCACCTATTCGCGTCACCTGCGACATCTGGGCGCGGACGTCGTCGGGGTCGATTATTCGCTCGAAGCGTTGCGCAAGGCGCGCCAGCGCGACGACATCGACGTGCTGTACTGCGTCGGCGATGTGACGCAACTGCCGCTGCGCGACGACTGTTTCGACGGCGTGCTGTGTTTCGGCGTGACGCAGGCGCTGTCCGATTCCGCCGCGGCGGTGCGCGCATTGACTGCGGTGACACGCCACGGCGGCGAGGTGTGGATCGACGGGCTGAATGTCTGGTGCCTCCCTCACATTGTTGAAGTCGCATCGCGCCGCTTGCGCGGCAAGCGCGAGCATCTGCGCTACGAATCGCCCGCGCAGGTATTGCGCGCAATACGCGCCGCGGGGTGGCAGCCGACCTTGTACTGGCTGCCCATCCTGCCCGCGCGCCTGGCGCGCTTTCAGTGGCTGTTCGAACAGCGCTGGATGAGTCGCCTGCTGCACGCGGTTGCGCCGCTCGGTGCGCTGCTCAGTCATTCATTCGTCATACGCGCGCGTCGCGCCTGAAAACGTGGGGCTGAGTGCAAGTGTCATGCGTGCGCTCGCTGGTGTGTCAGGCGTCGCAGTTTTTTACATTCGCGCAGCGCAAATTGATGCAAAGTGCGCGCTCGACTCTGTACATCAAGGGTTTGCGCGTACTTTCGGACATACGGCACCGGCATTGCACTGGACTGTCCGCGAGGTTCACTCCAACCCTTTTTACGGCGGCAATTAATGAAAACTAATCGACGTAAGTTGATCAAGGGCTCGCTTGCCGCGCCCATGATTTTCACGCTTGGGCCGGCAACGAGTTGGGCGCAGGCCATCAACAGTGCCGGCGTGTGTTTGCAGAAAAGCGATATCAGCGTGACCGAAGCCGGCGGCGCGGTCACGGCCAGTGCCGACCAATGGGTTCGCGTACCGGTCAACCTGGTGCAGTTGACGCAGCATCCGCCCGGACAGGATGCGGTGGTGCTCGAAGGCACATACATCCAGTCTTTCAACCAACAGATTTATTACCGCGTGGCCCTGGATAACCCGGGCACGCCGCCCCTCATGACCGAGTTGAAGGTCGGCCAGGAGAATTTGACCGAACAATCAGTCGGCACCGGCAACGCGCTGGTGCACATTGCCAAGTTCGACGAAAACGCCCCGGCTGAGATCACCGGTTTCGCCTGGGAAGGTTCGAACGGCGCGGTGGCGTCGTTCGCTTGCGCAGGATCCGCGGGCTTGGTGAACGTGGCGGTCGCGAGCCTGATGAAGATCGGTTGAAGATTGATGGAGGAGGCTGGAGCGGATTCGGTCCGGTGGCGACTCGCCTATCCGGACCGAATCCGTGTTGTTCGCCTGAACGATGCGGCCATCGTCTTTAATCCCTTGTCGTGGCAAACCCATTATCTGAACGAAGCGGCGCAGTGCGTGTTCGATGCACTCACCGACGGTCCACTGACCATGGGCGAACTGATCGCCGAAACGGTCGACGCGCACGACCAATTGAGCGCCAAAGAGACGGATGAGTGGACGCGCACCTTGCTGACTCACCTGGGCGACCTGGTGACCATGGGGCTGGTGACGCGCGAAGCCGTCGTCATGGCATGAACATCGCCGAGCTGCCGGTGGCGGACGTGCGTCGCCGCCTGCTTAACGAAGGGCTGTCGCTTGATTGCGGTTTGATCCGCGCCCGCGTGCGCTCCGCTGCGCCGGGTCTCGCCGAGGCGCTCCACCGTCTCTACGGTGCCTTTCCGCTCGACGGCTGCACCGGCTTCCACGATGTCACCGCGACCTTGCGACTGCAACGCAACTGGCGTAATCGCGGCAGCGCCGAAGTGCAATTTCTGCTCGACGGCGATGCGCCGTTCGAAGCTTTGCCGGCGGCCACGCATCTGCCGATGCTGGAGTGGGGGCTGAACTGGTGCATCGCCTCGCGCTGTCATCGTCACTTGTTGCTGCATGCCGGCGTGGTCGCGCGCGCCGGACTCGGCGTGCTGATTCCGGCCGTACCGGGTTCGGGCAAGAGCACACTGACCGCGGCGCTCGCCAGTCGCGGCTATCGTTTGCTGTCCGATGAGTTCGGTGTGGTCCGTTTGCGCGACCACCGTCTCCTGCCGCTGGTGCGCCCCATTTCACTGAAGAACGAATCCATTGCGGCGCTGGCACGCTTCGCGCCGGAGGCGGTGATCGGCCCGACATTCAGAAGCACGCGCAAGGGCGATGTGGCGCATGTCGCGCCCACTCGTGAAAGCGTCGCGGCGCGCAACGAAGCGGCCGTGCCGGCGCTGGTGTTGTTCCCGCAATTCAGTCGCGGCGCCGCGCTGTCCGTCGAAGCGGTGGACGACGGCCTCGCTTTCGTGAAGATCTCTGGCAATTCCTTCAACTACGAATTGCTCGGCGAGCGCGCCTTCGAAGCCGTCGCCCGGCTGGTGCAAGGGTGCCGCTGTTATCGCATCACCTACAGCAACATGGAAGAAGTCGTCGCGGCCGTCGGGGCGTTGCTCGACGAGCGCGTGCAGCCTCTTGCGGTGGGACAGTGAATATGCGTCCGTCCGCCCGTTCCGTTTTACGTGTGCCGCAACCGCCCGCCCACTGCGCGCTGTTGCTGCGCGCGCTGGCTGATCCGCTGTCATTGCGGCACCTGGGGCCGGCCGAGTGGGATTTGCTCGTCCGCGTTGCGCGCCGCGCCCGTCTGCACGGCATCCTGCACGCGCGACTCGTTGCGTGCGACGCCATCGGCGCCGTGCCGGACCGTCCCTTGGCGCATCTGGAATCAGGCGCGGCAGTGGCGCGCTATCGACTGCAACTGGCGCTGCTGGAGCAGCATCATCTGGCGCGCGTGCTCACGCCGCTCGGGGTGCCGCTGGTGCTGCTGAAGGGAGGCGCCTATGCCGCACAGGAATTGCCGTTTGCCGTCGGCCGTCCGCTCAACGATCTCGACTTCATGGTGCCCGCCGCGCAGGTCGAACGCGTCGAGGCGACGCTGCGCCAGGCCGGTTGGCACAGCGACGTCGATGATCCCTATGACGAGCGCTACTACCGTGAGTGGAGTCACGAAGTGCCGCCGCTGGTCGGTCCGAACCGCGCGCTGGAAGTGGATCTGCACCACACCATCCTGCCGCCCACCAGCCGACTGCGGCCGGATGCGGCACGGCTGTTCGCCGATGCGGAGCCATTGCCCGGTTCGCCGTTTCGCGTGCTGGCGCCGGTCGATCAGGTGCTGCACGCGGCGGTGCACCTCATGCAGGACATCGACGCCTCCGAGCGTTTGCGCGATCTCGTCGATATCGACGGCTTGCTGCGCTGCTTTGGCGCACGGCCGCGCTTCGCGGCGGATCTGCTTGCCCACGCCGCGCACCACGGCTTGCAGCGGCCGTTGTGGTACGCCGTGCATTTCGCGCGCGCGTGGCTCGACACGCCGCTCGACGCGGGTCTGGCGCGCTGTCTGGAAGAGTGGGCGCCGCGCGAACCGGCGCTTGCATGCATGCAAGCGCTGATCACGGCCACGGTCTTTCCCATGCATCCAGATCGGGGCCGTACTGCGACGCGCCATCTCGCCTGGCACCTGTTGCGCATGCGTGCGATGTGGATGCGCATGCCGGCCGGGTTGTTGATGCGTCACGCCGCGTCCAAGCTGGGAAGAAAAATTCGCGCACAACGCCAGGCCGCGTCTACGGCTGGGTGAGCGGGCAAAGTCTGAACCACAGCGGCATAGAGAAAAGCGAAATCTTGCCGCGTTGGTGGTTCAAAGATTCGGACGTTCGCTCTCCGCGCTTGACGCTCGACTGCCTTCGCAGTGTCTCAATGTTTAACAAACCAGACAGAGGGCGTATGGCACCATCCTTCGCACTCGGTGGAAGGGATGACGCCGACTCGCGACACGGCGCGACGCAACCTCTCGGCGTATGCGAAATGGAGCGAAGCGCGGTGCACGATGACATCGCAATCCGTCTACTCAATCGGTAATACATGCCATGGCGATATCGTCAAGCGCACCTGTCGCTTGTCGATGGGGGAGGTCGTCGAGCAGGGGCGGACACGGGTTCGCGGCGCATGGACCGAGCATTCACATCAGCAGTCAGAAAAATATCCAAGGGGAGACGAACAGTGAGGATCGCAAAGAATGATCAGCTTGTTTCGTCACTACGTGCCCGTTGCAACGTTGTTGCAACTTGCATTGGAAGGTGGCGTTTTTTTTGTGGCGATGTTGCTCGCGATTTCGATCCAGACACAGGGGGGAGCCACTGAAGGTAGTCCGTTGTCGGCGGCATTCACATTCGCCGGATTGATGGTCTGCGTCAACGCCTCGCTCGGTCTGTACCGTCGCGAAAGCGTCCCTTCGCTGGCACGCTTTGCGCCGCGTCTGCTAGTCGCGTTGCTGATCGGTTTCCCGATCGCCTATCTGCTCTTCTTCGCACTGCCGAACGGCGCCGTGTACCAGGACGCGCTCGGCTATACCGTATTCATCGTCCTGATCAGCTCGCTCGGCCTGCGCCGGGTCATCGACGCGGCTTCTTCCGGCGAAGGTCTGTTCACGCATCGGATTCTGGTCCTTGGAATCGGTCAGGAAGCGCAGACCGTGGCGCACGCGCTGCATAAGCGAGCCGGACTTTCGGTGGTCGGTTTCTATCCCGTCTCGACAGGGGAAGTGGCGGCGATTCCGGAGCGCGACATCGTTGCGCGCGGCACGTCGGTCGAGCAGGCGGTGCGCGACTTGAACGTCGATGAAGTCATCGTTGCGGTGCGCGAACAGCGCGGCGGCGTCATTCCGCTGCCCGGGCTGTTGAGCTGTCGCATGCGAGGGGTGCGCGTCACGACGTTGTCTGCATTCCACGAGCGCGTCGGCGGTGAAGTGCCGGTCGATTCGCTCAAGGCGAGCTGGCTGATTTACGGCGAAGGCTTCCGGCAGAGCCGCATGCGCGCGTTCGTCAAGCGCCTGTTCGATATCGGCGCGGCGAGCGTGCTGCTCGTGGTGGCGCTGCCGATCATGCTGCTCACTGCGCTCATTATCCGTTGCAGAAGCGGCGCGCCGGTGATTTACCGGCAGGAGCGGGTGGGCCACGCAGGAAAAACCTTCACGTTGCTGAAATTCCGCAGCATGAGCGCGGATGCGGAGAGCGACGGTGTTGCGGTGTGGTGCCAGGTTGACGATCCGCGCATTACGCCCTTCGGGCGGTTCATTCGCCGTTCACACATCGACGAGTTACCGCAACTGTGGAACGTCCTGAAGGGAGAAATGAGTTTCGTTGGCCCGCGCCCGGAGCGTCCGGTGTTCGTCTCCGCACTGGAAGAACAGATTCCGTATTACGCCGCGCGCCATAGCGTGAAGCCTGGGGTCACCGGGTGGGCGCAGGTTCGTTATGCCTACGGTTCTTCCGTCGCCGACGCCACGCGCAAGCTGCAGTACGACCTGTACTACGTGAAAAATCATTCATTGCTGCTCGACCTGTTCATTCTGTTCGAGACTGTGCGCGTGGTCATTTTCGGAGAAGGGGCGCGGTAAACAGCAGGACTTTTCCCGCACCGATGCCATGAATGCTTTCGCCTCGCCGGATTTGGAGCACGCGCTCAGGAGCGTTTCGATGAGCACGTTCGATGTTGGGAGATTGCATCGATCGATGCAATCGAACAGGGGAATCACACGCTCGTGAACGAGATCAACTTCGCCGTACCTGCGAGTGTGAGTTATGGCTTCGCGCTGCTCGTCTTTGCTGCCTTCGCCGTGCAATTGGGGCTGGGCTGGCGCGGCGGCGCACGCGCATCGGTACTGCTTGCGGCGGTTGTGCTGAGCGCGGTGTGGGCCGCGGCGGGTCTGGCCTACACCCGTCTCGGCGATCCATGGTTGTGGGCGCTTTGCCGCATGCTCGATCTGTCGCGCACGGGCGCGCTGTGCGCGTTCGTCATGTTGCTGCTGTACGGCAGTCGCACTGCGGCACCGCAAGCGCGGGAACGCAGCGTCATGCGCAGTCCCGCATTCTCCGGCGCGCTCGTTCTCGGTGCCATGCTCGCGCTCGCGGCGGTGCTGCCTTCGCAGCCGCCCGGATTGCCGACGCTCGGTTCCTCGGCCCAGCGCCTCGGTTATATCGCGCTCCTCGGAATCACCATCTACGGCCTCGTGCTAGTCGAACAACTGTTTCGCAACGCGCCGGAAGCTACGCGCTGGGCGCTGAAGCCATTGTGTCTGGGATTGGGCGGCGCGTTCGTCTACAACCTGTTCATGTACGTCGATGCGGCGCTGTTCAGTCAATTCGATGTGGTCGTATGGAGCGCGCACGCCGCGGTCCAGGCGCTGATGGTGCCGTTTCTCGCCCTTGCCGCCGTGCGCAACAAGGACTGGACGATCGACATTCACATGTCGCGCCGCGTGGTGTTTCATTCCACCGCGCTGCTCGCCTCGGGTCTCTACCTGCTTGCGGCGGCCGGTGTCGGATACTACGTCCGTTTCTTCGGCGGCACCTGGGGCAGCACGTTGCAGATCGCGCTGCTGTCCGGCGCCGTGCTGCTGCTGGCAAGTCTGGTGTTGTCCGGCACGCTGCGCTCGCGCCTGAAGGTTTACGTCAACAAGAATTTTTTCTCTTACCGTTACGACTATCGCGAAGAGTGGTTGCGCTTCACCCGGCTTCTCGCCGCGCACGATATCAGCGGCAATCTGCACGAGCGCGTCATTCGCGCGCTGGCGAATCTGGTGGAAAGCCCGGGCGGTGCGCTGTGGACGCGCGATGAACAGGGGCGCTTTCGGCAGGCCACGCGCTGGAACATGAGCGCTGTCGTCGAGACGGAGGCCGCCGACGGCGAGCTGGCGAAGTTTCTTGCCACGCGGGGCTGGGTCGTCAACGTCGAAGAGTGTCGCGGCGATCCGGCGCGCTACACCGAACTCAAACTGCCGCACTGGCTCGCGTCGATGTCGTCCGCGTGGCTGCTCGTGCCGCTGGTCATCGGCGAGGAGTTGAGCGGTTATGTGGTGCTGTCGACGCCGCGCGCCAAAGTCGAACTCAATTGGGAAGTGCTCGATCTGCTCAAGACCGCGGCGCATCAGGCGGCCAGTTATCTGGGCCAGGCACAGGCGACCGAAGCGCTGCTCGAGGCGCGCAAGTTCGATGCCTTCAATCGCATGTCCGCGTTTGTCGTGCATGACCTGAAGAATTTGATCGCGCAACTCAACCTGTTGCTGAAGAACGCCGAGCGCCACCGCGACAACCCTGAATTCCAGGACGACATGCTCGATACCGTGAAACACGTCGAAGCGCGCATGAACCATCTGCTGTTGCAATTGCGCGCGGGCGCGACGCCGATCGAAAACCGTCGGGCCATCGATCTGGGCGGCGTGGTGTATCGGGTGCAGCAGGCCAAATGCAGGGACGCGCAGCGACTCAGCGTGGACGCTGTGGATGGCGTGGCCGCCTTCGCGCACGAGGATCGCCTTGAACATGTGATCGGTCACCTGGTGCAGAACGCGCTCGACGCCACCGAACCGGACGGGTATGTCGCGGTGCGGGTTTACGCCGAGGCCGACGCGGCCATCATTGAAGTGCGCGACAACGGCATCGGCATGACGCCGGAGTTCGTGCGCGACCGGCTGTTCCGCCCGTTCCAGACCACCAAGCCCACCGGCATGGGCATCGGCGCATACGAGAGTGCGCAATATCTGCAAGGTATCGGCGGACGGCTGGTGGTCGAGAGCGAAGTCGATCGGGGTACCTGCATGAAAATACTGCTGCCACGTCATACGGCGGCGATTCCTGTTCCATTGGGCCGAGCCGCATGAACGAAAAACGTAGACCATTGCTGATCGTCGAGGATGATCCGGCGTTGCAGAAGCAGATGCGCTGGGCCTTCGATCAATATGAAACCGTGGTCGCCGACGATCACGACAGCGCGGTCGCCCAAGTGCGGCGACACGAGCCGGCGGTCATCACCATGGATCTCGGCCTGCCGCCCCACCCGGACGATCCGTCCGAAGGCTTTCGGTTGCTGCAGACCTTGCTGACCTTGTCGCCGGAATCGAAAGTGATCGTGCTGACCGGACAGAACGATCGCGACAACGCGATTCGCGCCATCGGTCTGGGTGCCTACGACTTCAACTCCAAGCCGTTCGAGCCGGAGATGCTTTCGCTCACCATCGATCGCGCGTTCAAGCTGTATGAACTGCAGGAAGAAAATCGCCGCCTGCAATCGGCCACGCAGGAAAGCGCGGTGTCCGGAATCATTTCGCGCGATCCGCAAATGCAGCGCGTTTGTTCACTGATCGAAAAAGTCGCGTCGAGCAGCGCAACGGTCATGTTGCTCGGCGAATCCGGCACGGGGAAGGAACTGCTCGCGCGTGCCGTGCATCAGCAATCGCCGCGACGCGCGCAGCGTTTCGTTGCGATCAACTGCGCCGCCATTCCGGAAAACCTGCTTGAAAGCGAACTGTTCGGCCATGAGAAGGGCGCGTTCACCGGCGCGGTCAAGCAGACCATCGGAAAAATCGAAACCGCACATCGCGGCACGCTGTTCCTCGATGAAATCGGCGATCTGCCGCACTCGCTGCAAGCCAAGCTGCTGCGTTTCCTGCAGGAGCGCGTGATCGAGCGCATCGGCGGCCGCGACGAAATTTCCGTCGATGTGCGCATCGTCTGCGCCACGCACCAGAACCTCAAGGATCTCATCAGCACCGGACGCTTCCGCGAGGATCTGTACTACCGCCTGGCCGAACTCGTTATCGAAATTCCGCCGTTGCGTGCGCGTCAGGGCGATGCCAGCCTGATTGCGCATGCGTTCGTGCGCAAGTTCGCGCAGGAGCAGCGGCGCAACACCATGACGCTCGCACCGGATGCCATCGCCGCAATCGAGGCGCACACCTGGCCGGGCAATGTGCGCGAACTCGAAAACGCCATCAAGCGCGCGGTCATCATGGCGGACGGCACAGGGATTCACGCCGCGGATATCGGTCTGCGTCCGACTGACGGCGAGGCCGAGGCACTCAATCTGCGCCAGGTTCGAGACAGCGCGGAGAAGCAGGCGGTCGTGCGCGTGCTCGGCCGCGTCAACGGCAACCTCAGTCGTGCCGCGGAAGTGCTCGGCATCAGCCGTCCAACGCTTTACGACCTCATGCATCGCTTCGGGCTCAAGTAAGCCGACGACGTTCAACCAGGGAAGGAATCGTATGAAAAATCATCGTTCGGCCATGCGTATTGTCGCTATTGCGCTGGCGACCGCCGCGTTGCTGGCAGGCTGCGGTGAGAAACCGGAGACGCTGGTGAACTCGGCCAAGGGGTATCTGGCCGCCAAGGATGCGAACGCCGCGGTCATCCAGTTGCGCAATGCATTGCAGCAACAGCCCGACTACGCCGAGGCGCGCTATCTCCTCGGCGTAACCGTGCTCGAGCAGCGTGATTACCCCACCGCGGAGAAAGAACTTCGACACGCGCTCGAACTCGGTTATGCGGAAGACGAGGTGCTCCCGCCGCTTGCGCGAGCGATGGTGGAAGCCGGCAAAGGGCGCGAGTTGACCGCCGACTTCGGCACGCGCCAATTGAAAGTGCCGGCGGCACGCGCGAATTTTCAAACCGCGCTCGGCGATGCATGGCTGGGGCAAAAGGAAATCGACAAGGCCGAACATGCCTATGGCGAAGCATTGCAGGCGCAATCCGATCATGCACCGGCCAAGGTCGGCCAGGCGCGCGTGCTGGCGGCGCGCGGTGATATGGACGGCGTGAAGCGACTGGTGGACGCCACGCTGAAGACGCACCCGGACAGTGTGGAAGCGTTGATGTTGAATGCCGAAGTGCTCGTCTCCGAGCGCAAGAATGTGGCTGCCGAGCAGGCGTACGCCAAAGTCATCGATCTGCAGCCCGACAACCATGCGGCACGTCGCGGGCAGATTGCCGTGCTGATCGCGGACAAGGAATACAAGCGGGCGGCGGCGCAGATCGAGGCGAGCAAAAAGGCCGGCGCCGGTGATGCGCGGCTGGAATATCTGCAGGCATTGCTTGCGCTGCGCGAGCAGCGTTACGAAGCCGCGGTGGAGCATGTGCAGCAGGTGTTGAAAGGCTCGCCCGATCACGTCCCCAGCCTGTTGATCGAAGGCGACGCGCAGTTGCACATGGGACAGTATGTTCGGGCCGA
This sequence comes from Burkholderiales bacterium, assembly GCA_036566325.1. Lineage (GTDB taxonomy): Bacteria > Pseudomonadota > Gammaproteobacteria > Burkholderiales > SG8-39 > ZC4RG42. The sequence continues at coordinate 14,249 of DATCWO010000056.1, forward strand.
AGAGTCGCTGCGCAAGGTGCTCGATCGCCTGCCGCGCCATCTGGGTGCACGGCAGATGCTGGTCAACACACAGTTGCGCATGGGACAGGCCGAACGCGCGAAGCAAACATTGGAACCTTTGCTCCTTCAGACCAAAACGGATCCCCGGATACTCGCGCTGGCCGGTGAAGTGCATCTGGCCAATAACGATATGACGGGCGCGGCCGATTATTTCGAACGCGCCGCCAAGCTCGGTGGCAACGATGCGGCGATCCGGGCGCGACTGGGGCAGGTGCATTTCGCCTCCGGCGATCAGGAACGCGGGATTGAAGATCTCGAAGGTGCCTCGGCGGCGGATGCCACGAGCTATCGTGCCGATCTGTTGCTGGTGCTCAACCATATCCGCAACAAGCAGTTCGACAAGGCGACGCAGGCCTTGAAAGCGCTGGAGAAGAAGCAGCCGAACAATCCGGTCACGCACAACGTCAAGGGCGTGCTGTACATCGCGCAGAAACAGCCTGAAGCCGGGCGCGCGAGTCTGGAAAAGGCGTTGTCGATCGATCCGCACTATTACCCGGCGCTGATGAATCTGGCGCGCCTCGATATCCGCGACAAGAAGCCGGCCGTCGCGCGCAAGCGGTTCGAAGACGCCCTGGCGCAAAAGCCGAACGATGAGCAACTGCTGCTCGGCTATGCCAATGTGTTGAGCAGCACCGGCGCAGACGCCGGCGCCGTGACTAGAGCGATGGAGCGGGCGGTGCAGGAAAACCCCGCCTCCGCGACTGCGCATGTCGCGCTCATCAACTACTACCGCCGCACCGAAAATCGCGAGGCTGCTCTGTCGTCCGCGCAAAGGGCGCTTTCTTCGCTGCCCGACAACACCGCGGTGCTCGATGCGGCCGGTCAGGCGCAACTTGTCGCCGGACAAACGCAGCAGGCGATCAGCACATTTCAAAGACTGATCAATGCGTCGCCCAATTCACCCAATGGTCACTTGCGTCTGGCGCAAGCCTACGGCGTGGAGAAGAACGTCGACGGTGCGATTCAATCCTTACGCAAGGCCATCGCACTTCGCCCTGACCTCGACAGCGCGAAGGCGCAAATCGTCGGGTTGCTTTTGGCTACGAATCGTACCGACGAAGCGCTGGCGGAAGCGCGCAAGCTGCAAAAGCAGCAGTCGAAGGATTCGCTTGGCTATGCGCTGGAAGGCGACGTCTATGCCGCGCAGCGCAAATGGCCGGACGCCGAGCGTCATTATCGCGAGGCGTTGGAACGCGCGCCGAACAACACCGCGATCTTCATCAAGCTGCATGGCGTACTCGAGCAGGCGAACCAGAGCGAGAGCAAGGCGCTCGCCTCGAAGTGGGTGCAGGAAAATCCCAAGGACATCGCGGCGCGCAATTATCTGGCCGAACGGGGATTGCGCGAGAAGGACTATTCCGCCGCCATCGGGCATTACAAGGTGATCCTCAACGCCGAGCCGCACAACGCGCTCGTGCTCAACAACATGGCCTGGGCATCGGCCCAGCAGAAAGACCCGCACGCAATCGAATATGCGCAAAAAGCCTACGACATCGCGCCGACGAA
>DATCWO010000165.1:0-8421 GCA_036566325.1 Burkholderiales bacterium
AAAGAGCCGTTGTTCGATACGGTCGATACGCTGGTCGACACGCTCGCGATCTTCGCCGAAATGGTGCCGGGGATTGCACCACAGGCCGCAGCGATGCGCGCCGCGGCGCAGGAGGGATTCGCGACGGCCACTGATCTGGCCGACTATCTGGTCAAGCGCGGCACGCCCTTCCGCGACGCGCACGAAGCCGTCGCACGCGCCGTGCGCGCGGCCGAAGCGCGCGGCTGCGATCTGGCCGATCTGCCGCTCGCGGAATTGCAACAGTTCGCGCCGACCATCGATCAGGACGTATATCAGGTCCTCACCGTCGAAGGCTCGCTCGCTGCCCGCAACCATCTCGGCGCGACCGCGCCCGCTCAAGTACGCGCCGCCATTCTGCGCGCCCGTGCGGAACTTGCCTGATTTCCGTTCATCGCGGGCTTGAGCGAGGCCACTCGCGGCGGTACACAGAGACCCAGGTCCTGCATCGGTCTGTTCGCGTTCGTGAGCAGCGGTTCGGCGATCGGCGTGTGATCTCCTGCTCCCTCCTCCATGGACCGCATCGGCAAATACGAAGTCGTGCACAAGCTCGGCCAGGGCGCCACGAGCGAGGTGTTCCTTTGCCATGACGAGTTCGCCGGCCGGGATGTGGCGGTCAAGGTCGTTTATCAGGACAAGTTGAACGAAACGGCCAACGGCGGCCGCGTCTATCGCAAGCTGTTCGTTACCGAGGCTTCCCTCGCCGGCAAACTCGCGCATCCGCACATCATCCAGATTTACGACGCGGTCGTCGGCGATGAACTCTCGTATATCGTCATGGAATATGTGTCGGGCGGCACACTGGAACCATTCTGCGAGCCCGATAAGCTGCTGCCGATCGACAAGGTCGTCGAAATTATTTTCAAGTGCACGCGCGCACTCGGCTACGCCCACAAGCACGGGGTCACGCATCGCGATATCAAACCGGCGAACATTCTTCTCGCCGGCGGCACCGACATCAAGATTTCGGATTTCGGCGCCGCGATCATGGAGTCGAGCGGCGATACCACCATGGTGGTGGGCATCGGCTCACCCGCTTACATGTCGCCGCAGCAGATCAAGGAACAGGCGCTCGATCACCAGACCGACATCTATTCGCTCGGCGTGGTGATGTATCAGTTGCTGACCGGCCATCTGCCGTTCAACGCGACCAACAACTTCAGCATGATGTACCAGATCACGATGGTGGAGCCGCCGCCGCCGTCCAGCCATCGCAGCGAGATACCGGCTTCGCTGGATCTGATCGTGAAACGGGCGATGCAGAAGGACATCAAGCGACGTTATGCCTCATGGGACGAATTCGCGCACGATCTCGCCGAAGCCTTTCGCGCCGAGCACCTCGCCAGGCGGCGGGAAGTAGCGGACAGTGAAAAATTCAATACCTTGCGCGCCATGCCGTTCTTCAAGGAATTCACCGACGCCGAGTTGTGGGAAGTGATGCGCATCAGTCACTGGCAGGATGCGCCGCCCGGAACGACGCTGATGCGCGAGGGCGACCCCGGCGAGTTCTTCTGCATTCTCGCTTCGGGTGAAATGCGCGTGGCGAAGCATTCGAAGCTGCTGAACCGCCTGAAACCCGGGCAATGCTTCGGTGAAATGGCCTATCTGTCACGCGCGTCAAATGAACGCAGCGCCGACGTGACCGCCCTCAAGGCTTCGCGCGTCATTACCATTCGATGCGATGACTTGGCGAATGCGTCGGATGCCTGCCGGCACCGCTTCGATCGCGCCTTCATGGACATCCTGGTCGATCGACTGAGTCTGGCCAACGTGCGCCTGACCGCCGTCTGAGGCATACGGCTTTCGCGTCGTACAAAAACAAAGAGGAGGCAATGCCTCCTCTTTTCCATCCGCGCGCTTCGAGTTGGCGCTGCTGCAGCTTCTGCAGTTTGCCCGACTGATATTTGGCTGCGCCTATCCCCCGGCTTCGCTTCAGCTCTGCAGCAATTTCTGCAGTTCGCCCGACTGATACATTTCACGCAGGATGTCCGAACCGCCAACGAATTCGCCTTTTACATACAGTTGGGGAATGGTCGGCCAGTTGGCGTAGTCCTTGACGCCCTGGCGAATTGCGGGGTCGTCGAGCACGTTGACGGTGTGCAGGTCCGACACGCCGCAGGCCCGGAGAATCTGCACGGCGTTGGCGGAAAAACCGCATTGCGGGAAGTCGGCGGTACCTTTCATGTACAGCACGACGGGATGCGAAGTCACCACTTCACGAATTGCTTGTTGCGCGTCCATCAGCTTTCCTTTCGTAAACGGCGCGTGCCGCGCGCCGACAGGTTCAAAAAATCGTTGTGCTCATGCCTTGCAGCCGCCTGTCACGCGCGGAATACCGGCCAGATCGGTCCAGCTCGTGACATCCTGATAACCGCAAGCATGCAACAAATCGCGGCAGCGCGATGCTTGATCATATCCATGTTCGAACAGCAGCCAGCCGTCGGGTTCCAACCGCTCAACCGCCTGGGCAACGATGGTGCGGATGCATTCGAGGCCATCGGGACCGCCGACCAACGCCCCTCTGGGTTCGTAGCGCACGTCTCCCTCTTCCAGGTGCTCGTCCTCGGCCGCGACATAGGGCGGATTGGACACGATCACGTCGAAGCGGCCCAACGGCACGCCGCCAAACCAGTCGCTGCGCAGAAAGCGCACTGCGGCATTGTGACGCTCCGCATTGTTGCGCGCGACATTCAGCGCCTGATCCGACACGTCGCATGCCCACACTTCGGCATCCGGCAGGTGTTTCGCCAACGCGATCGCCACCGCACCACTGCCCGTACCGAGATCGATCACGCGCCCGGCGCGATTGGGCGCCATTTCGATCGCGAGTTCCACCAGCAGTTCCGTTTCCGGGCGCGGGATCAGCACGTCCGGTGTGATCCCCAGTTCGAGACTGAAGAATTCGCGTTCGCCGGTAATGTAGGCAATCGGTTCGCCGGCATGGCGGCGCGCGTAGAGGCGTCGCGCGAGATGCACTTGCGTTTCATCCGCCTCGTCGTCCAGATGCGCGATCAGCCAGGCACGCGGCCGGGCGGTTGCCGTTTCCAGCAGGATTTTCGCTTCCAGTTCGGGCAGATCACTGGATCGCAACAGGCGGCGATAGGTCTCAGCCATGTTAGCCGAATAGCTCAAGCTGCAACTTCTTCGCCGAGCGCGGCAAGTAGTTCCGCCTGATATTCGGCGGACAGCGCATCGATCAATTCGTCAAGGTCGCCATCCATGATGGCAGCGATTTTGTAGAGCGTCAGGTTGATGCGGTGATCGGTCACGCGCCCCTGCGGGAAGTTGTAGGTGCGAATGCGCTCGGAACGTTCACCGCTACCCACCAGCGATTTACGCGTCGCCGCCTCTTCCGCCTGCTGCGCGCGGGTCTGCACATCCTTGATACGCGCCGCCAGCACGGCCAGCGCGCGCGCCTTGTTCTTGTGTTGCGAACGATCGTCCTGACATTCGACCACGATCCCCGTGGGCAGGTGCGTCACACGCACCGCGGAATCGGTTTTGTTGATGTGCTGACCTCCCGCGCCCGAGGCGCGAAAGGTATCGATGCGCAACTCGGCGGGATTCAACACCACGTCGCCCACTTCATCCGCTTCCGGAAGCACCGCAACCGTGCAGGCCGAGGTATGAATGCGCCCCTGCGTTTCCGTTTCCGGCACGCGCTGCACGCGGTGACCGCCCGACTCGAACTTCAATCGCGAATACGCCCCGTTGCCGATGATGCGCACGATCACTTCCTTGTAGCCGCCCAGATCGGATGGGCTTTCGGAAATCAGCTCCACCTGCCAGCGCTGACGTTCCGCGTAACGCGAGTACATGCGAATGACGTCGCCAGCGAACAGCGCGGATTCCTCGCCGCCGGTCCCCGCGCGCACTTCCAGAAAAATGTTGCGGTCGTCGTTCGGATCCTTGGGCAGCAGCAGTTTCTGCAGATCGAGTTCGATCTCCTCCATGCGCGCCTGTGCCGACTCGAGTTCGCTTTGGCCGAAGACGCGCATTTGCGGATCGACCAGCATGTCTTTCGCCGCTTGCGCGTCGCTCAGTGCGGCGCGGTAATCGCGATAGCGTTCGACCACCGGCGTGATTTCCGCATGCTCGCGCGAGAGCTTGCGATACTCGTCCATGTCGCTGGTCGCCTGTTCGGACGACAACATGGCAGTGAGTTCTTCCAGACGACGAGCGAGTTGCTCGAGCTTGAGGCTGAGACTGTTCTTCATTAGGCGAGTTTGCGAACAGGGCGCTAGCCCTGCTCGTCCAGGCGGTAGACGCGCGTCAGCAGGCGTTGCAATTCTTCGCGCTCGATGGCACTGGCGTCGTGCAATGCCTGCGTCGGCGCATGCAGCAATTTGTTGGTGAGGCCGTGCGACAGGGCTTCGAGAACGGCTTGTGGCGATTCGCCCCGGGCCAGCATCCGCAGGGCGCGCTCCACTTCCTGCTGTCGCGCCGCTTCGCCCTGGTCGCGTAAACCGCGAATCACCGGCACCACCGCCCGGCCTTCCATCCAGTGCAGGAAGGAGCCGACTTGCGCATCGATGATCGCTTCGGCTTGCGCTACATGCGACTGGCGTTCATCCATGCCGGCGCGCACTATTTCAGCCAGATCGTCGAGCGTGTAAAGGTAGACGTCGTCGAGCTCGCCGACCTCAGGTTCGATGTCGCGCGGTACGGCGAGATCGACCATGAACACCGGCGCATGACGACGCGCCTTGACTACGCGCTCCATCGTGCCCTTGCCGAGTATCGGCAAGGTACTGGCCGTACAGGAAACGACGATATCGTATTGCGCCAAACGGTCGGGCAATTCGGACAGCGACAACACTTTCGCGCCGAAGCGACTTGCCAGCGTCTGCCCGCGCTCGAGCGTTCGATTGGCCACCGCCATTTCGCGCGGTAGCTGGGCGGCGAAATGCGTGGCGGCCAGTTCGATCATTTCGCCCGCGCCGATGAACAACACACGCTGATCGCGCAAGGACGGATAGATGCGCCCCGCGAGTTTCACCGCGGCGGCTGCCATCGAAACGACATTGGCGCCGATGCGTGTCTGCGTGCGCACCTCTTTGGCCACAGCGAAGGAACGCTGAAACAGGCGCGACAGCGTAACGCCCATCGTGCCGATTTCTTCGGCCGTACGCACCGCGTCCTTGAGCTGGCCGAGGATTTGCGGCTCGCCCAGCACCATCGAATCGAGCCCCGAAGCCACCCGAAACGCGTGCCGTACCGCGTCCTCGCGCGGCAGCGTATACAGATGCGGCTTGAGTTCGTACGCATCGACGCCGTGATAGGCGGCGAGCCAGTCCAGCGCCTCGCGCGGATCACCGGCGGCGCAATACAACTCGGTGCGATTACAGGTGGACAAGATCGCCGCTTCGCGCGCCGGACGCGCACGGAAAATCTCCGCCAGGGCATGCCGAAGCTGCTCAGCGCCGAACGCCACGCGCTCGCGTATGGCAAGCGGCGCGGTCTGGTAGTTCAAGCCTAAGGTAAAGAGCTGCTGCATATGGGATCGGATCGCCACAGCGATTATACCGGACGACTCGCTGCATTCCTCCAAACCGGGCCATTTTCACGTACGGCACAAGGACTTGCGCAATTTACCGGCGCCGCGAGAAGCCGTTACGCAGCACCGCTCCATGCAGGCGCGCAGCGCCGCCGTGACGCGCTCAGGGAATGCCGATGAGCTTGTGCGTCTGCAGACTCAGGCGCCATTGGGGATGCTGTAGACAGTATTCGACCGCCTTCGCCGTGTTGTCCGCGCGCAACGCGTTGTCCATGGGCTGCAGGAAAAAATGTTCGAAATTCCAGTCCGCGTATGCGGCGGGGTCGACGCCCGTTTGCGGATAGACCAGTTTCAGTTCGTTGCCCGAGCGCTGCACGACCGCGCTGTCCGCCTTCGGGCTGATGCACAACCAGTCGATCCCCGCGGGCGCCGCAATCGTGCCATTCGATTCCACCGCGATGCGAAAGCTGCGCGCGTGCAGAGCGTCGATGAGCGCCGTGTCGAGTTGCAGCAGCGGTTCGCCGCCGGTGCAGACAACGAAGCGTTCCGCACGCGGGCCGCGCCAGAGTTTCTCGACGTGCTCTGCGAGCGATTCCGCCGTCGCAAAACGTCCACCGTTGACGCCGTTCGTGCCGACGAAATCCGTATCGCAAAACTGACACACCGCCTTGCGCCGATCTTCCTCGCGCCCGCTCCACAAATTGCAACCGGCGAAACGACAGAACACCGCGGCGCGGCCGGCGTTGGCACCCTCGCCCTGCAGGGTAAGAAAGGTTTCTTTAACGGCGTAGGTCATTGGTCAAGGGTAGCGCAGCTGGGCAACGCCATACGCATCAAACCGCTGCAACGGGAACTGCCGGTCGTGTTCAGCAATAAAAAATGCCCAGCCGCGAGCGGTTGGGCATTCATGAATTGGTGGCCAAGGGCGGAATCGAACCACCGACACAAGGATTTTCAGTCCTCTGCTCTACCAACTGAGCTACTTGGCCTTTGACCTGTACCGCAGACAAGGCAGCCAGGCTGGGTGCCAAGAATCGGAATTGCGACCTCAAGAACCAATCGAGTCGCGATGTCAAAAGGAGCGCGGATTATAGCGGGGAAGGTCTGCTACGCCAACAGAATCAACGCCCCGCAATCGTGAATACATAAAACAAAAGCCCCGCTCACGCGGGGCTTTTGTCCTTCGGTGCGAACACCGGATATGTGAGAGCGCGAAACGCGCTGCTTACATATCCATGCCCATGCCGCCCATACCACCCATACCGCCCATGCCGCCGGGCATGCCACCAGCCGGCTTGTCTTCAGCCAGTTCGGTGATTGCCACATCGGTGGTCAGCAGCAGCGCAGCGACGGATGCCGCATTCTGCAGCGCGGTGCGAGTGACTTTAGTCGGATCCAGCACGCCCATTTCAACGAGGTCGCCGTACTCTTCGGTCGAAGCGTTGAAACCGTAGTTGCCTTTACCTTCGGCAACCTTGTTCACCACCACGGACGGCTCGGCCCCGGCATTGGAGACGATGGTACGCAGCGGTTCTTCCAGAGCGCGCAGGACGATCTTGATACCTGCTTCCTGCTCGGGGTTATCGCCCTTGAGCTTGGTCAGCGCGGCGCGAGCACGCAGCAGTGCAACACCGCCACCGGCCACGACGCCTTCTTCAACGGCGGCACGGGTCGCGTGCAGCGCGTCTTCAACGCGTGCTTTCTTCTCTTTCATTTCGATTTCGGTCGCGGCACCGACTTTGATCACCGCAACACCACCGGCCAGTTTGGCCACGCGTTCCTGCAGTTTTTCGCGATCGTAGTCGCTGGTCGCTTCTTCGATCTGGGCGCGGATCTGCTTGACGCGCGCTTCGATGTTTTTCGCATCGCCGTTGCCATCGATAACAGTCGTTTCTTCCTTGCCCACTTCAACACGCTTGGCTTGACCGAGGTCATTCAGCGAGGCCTTTTCGAGCGTCAAGCCGACTTCTTCCGCAATCACGGTGCCACCGGTGAGAACCGCGATATCTTCGAGCATCGCCTTGCGACGATCGCCGAAGCCCGGCGCCTTGACGGCTACGGTTTTCAGAATACCGCGGATGTTGTTGACCACCAGCGTCGCGAGCGCTTCGCCTTCGACGTCTTCGGCGATGATCAGCAGCGGACGGCCGGCTTTGGCCACTTGCTCCAGTACGGGCAGCAGGTCGCGGATGTTGGAGATCTTCTTGTCGTGCAGCAGCACGAACGGATTTTCCAGCACGGCGATCTGACGATCCGGATTGTTGATGAAGTAGGGCGACAGGTAGCCACGGTCGAATTGCATACCTTCGACCACATCCAGCTCGTTGTTCAGGCTCTTGCCGTCTTCAACGGTGATGACGCCTTCCTTGCCGACCTTGTCCATCGCGTCGGCGATGATCTTGCCGATGTCCGCGTCGGAGTTGGCGGAAATGGAGCCGACTTGCGCGATTTCCTTGGAAGTCGTGCAGGGCTTGGAAATTTTCTTCAGTTCTTCGACCACGCCGGCAACGGCTTTATCGATGCCGCGTTTGATGTCCATCGGGTTCATGCCGGCAACGACATATTTCATGCCTTCGCGCACGATGGCCTGGGCGAGCACGGTCGCGGTGGTGGTGCCGTCGCCCGCAACGTCGGAAGTTTTGGAAGCGACTTCCTTGACCATTTGCGCACCCATGTTTTCGAGCCTGTCCTTCAGCTCGATTTCCTTGGCTACGGAGACCCCGTCCTTGGTCACGGTCGGCGCGCCGTAGGAGCGCTCGAGAATGACATTGCGGCCTTTCGGGCCGAGGGTTGCTTTTACCGCATTGGCAAGAATGTTCACGCCATTGAGCATTTTCTGGCGGGCTTCTTCTTGGAAGCGTACGTCTTTAGCTGCCATGTTTCTGAACTCCTATATCCGTATCGAA
>DATCWO010000182.1:0-2485 GCA_036566325.1 Burkholderiales bacterium
TTATACCTCGACCGAGAAAAAGCGTATTCGCAAGAGCTTCGCCAAGCGCCAAGCCGTGCTGAACGTGCCGTTTTTGCTTTCGACGCAACTCGAGTCGTACACCGCTTTCCTGCAAGCCGCAGTACCGCCGCACCAGCGCAAGAATGAAGGCCTGCAGGCTGCGTTCACTTCGATTTTTCCGATCAGCAGCCATTCCGGCAACGCGCGGCTGGATTTCGTCAGCTTTGCGCTGGGCGAGCCGCCTTTTGACGTCAAGGAATGCCATCAGCGCGGCCTGACGTTCGCCAGCCCGCTGCGCGCCAAGGTGCGCCTGACGATCATGGATAAAGAGGCCTCCAAGCCGACCGTGAAGGAAGTGAAGGAACAAGAGGTCTACATGGGCGAGATTCCGCTCATGACCACCACGGGTTCGTTCGTCATCAACGGTACCGAGCGCGTGATCGTGTCGCAGTTGCATCGTTCGCCCGGCGTGTTCTTCGAGCATGATCGCGGCAAGACGCACTCGTCCGGCAAACTGCTGTTCAGCGCACGCATCATCCCCTATCGCGGTTCGTGGCTGGACTTCGAGTTCGATCCGAAGGACTTGCTGTATTTCCGCGTCGACCGTCGCCGCAAGATGCCGGTGACCATTCTGCTCAAGGCGATCGGCATGACGCCCGAGCAGATCCTCGAACAGTTTTACGATTTCGATACCTTCCATCTCGGCACCCAGGTGGCGCAATTCGAGTTGGTGCCCGAGCGCCTGCGCGGTGAAACGGCACGCTTCGACTTCACCGACAAGTCGGGCAACGTCATCATCCAGAAAGACAAGCGCATCACCGCGAAGCACATTCGCGATCTGGAAGCGGCCGGCATCCACAAGATGAACGTGCCGGATGAATTCCTGCTCGGCCGTACGCTGGCGCAGAACATCGTCGATACCGATACGGGCGAGATCGTCGCCAACGCGAACGAGGAAATTACCGAACTCGTGCTGGCCAAACTGCGCGAAGCGAAAATCGACACGGTCAAGGCGCTGTACACCAATGATCTTGACCAGGGCGCTTACATTTCCGCCACGCTGCGCACCGACGAAACGGTGGACCAGATGGCCGCGCGCGTCGCCATCTATCGCATGATGCGCCCCGGCGAACCGCCGACCGAAGATTCGGTGGAATCGCTGTTCAACGGCCTGTTCTACGCCCACGAGCGCTACGACCTGTCGCAGGTCGGCCGCATGAAATTCAACCGCCGCGCCTATCCGGTCAAGCTCGACGATCGTGCGCCGGCATGGCTGCGCCGCTTCTACGAGCGTGTCGGCCCGCAGGACGCCGAAGGTTCGGGCGTCCTGGCGAATGACGATATCCTCGCGGTAGTCGGCATCCTGGTCGAGTTGCGTAACGGCCGGGGCGAGATCGACGATATCGATCACCTCGGCAACCGTCGTGTCCGGTCGGTCGGCGAACTGGCGGAGAACCAGTTCCGCGCCGGCCTCGTGCGTGTCGAGCGCGCGGTGAAGGAGCGTCTCTCGCAAGCCGAGAGCGACAACCTGATGCCGCACGATCTGATCAACGCCAAGCCCATCTCGGCCGCGATCAAGGAATTCTTCGGCTCCTCACAGTTGTCGCAGTTCATGGACCAGACCAACCCGCTGTCCGAGATCACGCACAAGCGTCGTGTTTCCGCGCTCGGACCGGGCGGCTTGACGCGCGAACGCGCCGGCTTCGAAGTCCGTGACGTGCATCCGACCCACTATGGTCGAGTGTGCCCGATCGAAACGCCTGAGGGTCCGAACATCGGCCTGATCAATTCGCTCGCGCTGTATGCGCAGACGAACGAATACGGCTTCATGGAAACGCCGTATCGCCGCGTGATCGAAAGCAAGGTCACCGACGAGATCGACTATCTGTCGGCGATCGAGGAAGGCAACTTCGTCATTGCGCAGGCGAACGCGCAACTGGACGGCGAAGGTCGCCTGACCGATGCGCTGGTTTCGTGTCGCTACAAGAACGAATTCGAACTGAAGGCGCCTGCCGAAGTGCAGTACATGGACGTGGCGCCGGCGCAGATCGTATCGGTGGCAGCCTCGCTGATTCCGTTCCTCGAGCACGATGACGCAAACCGTGCGTTGATGGGTTCGAACATGCAGCGTCAGGCAGTGCCTTGTCTGCGTCCGGAAAAGGCGCTGGTCGGCACGGGTATCGAGCGGACTGTCGCGGTTGACTCCGGCACGGCAGTGCAGGCGTTGCGCGGCGGCATCGTCGATTACGTCGACGCGAGCCGCATCGTGGTGCGCGTCAACGACGAAGAGACCGTGGCAGGCGAAGTCGGTGTCGATATCTACAACCTGGTGAAGTACACGCGTTCCAACCAGAACACCAACATCAACCAGCGTCCGCTGGTGACCGTGGGCGAGAAGATCGCCAAGGGCGATGTGGTGGCGGACGGCGCGTCCACCGACATGGGCGAACTCGCGCTGGGGCAGAACATGCTCGTCGCGTTCATG
>DATCWO010000305.1:0-5872 GCA_036566325.1 Burkholderiales bacterium
TGAACAGCAGCACATGCGAGCGCTGTTCCGTCGCGATGGTATGCAAGGCGGTTTGAAGTCGTCTTTCGAACTCGACCCGGTTGACAAGGCCGGTAAGCAGATCGTGCGAGGCGTGATAGGACAATTGCGCCGCCATGCGGCGCTCGCGGCTCACGTCGCGAAAGACGATCACGATGCCGAGCGCTTCACCCGAGCGCGCGCGAATGCGCGAGGCGGATTCCGCAATCGCGACTTCGCTGCCGTCGCGCCGCACCAGGGTGGCGTTGCGTGCGATTTCGATCGGGCCGCGCTCGCGCAAAATGCGCTGCGGCAGTTCCGCGACCGGATTGCCGCCGTGCTCGTCGACGATGCGTACCACCTCTTCCAGCGGGCGCCCAATCGCTTCGGCGTTGCTCCAGCCGGTCACTTTTTCCGCAATCGGATTGAGATAATCGATGCGCCCGTCGGCGTTCGCGGTGATGACCGCGTCGCCAATGGACTGCAGGGTCACCAGCGCCCGATCGCGTTCGGCCGATACGGTGCGCTCGGCCGCAGCAAGATCCTCCTCGGCGCGCACCGCGCGCGCGATCATTTGCCGCGCACTGAGCCAGGCCAGCAGCAACAGCAATAACGCCGTCGCGGAGAGCGCGAGAAACAATAGCCAGCGCACGCGGTCGAAACCTTCACTCAGGCTGATGGAGAAGGCCTGCTGCAACGGATCGAGGCGGGCATTGATCGCCTGCACTTGCGTTGCAATGGTCGCAATCGCGGCCGGAGTCGCGGTGCCGGTGCGGATCATGGCATCGAGTTGCGCACCCGCAATCAACAAGCCTTCGACGCCTTCGTCGGTCGCGTCCCAGGCGCGCACGGATTCGGCGACGAAGGGCACCTTGTGATAGTTGACGAACAGCCAGATGAGTTTGTCGATGTCTTCGGGTGCGTTGCCACCGCGCAGGAAACCGGCGCGGGCGAGCGCGCGATTGGGTGGATTTTCGCGCATCGCTTCGCGGGCTACGCGGTGCCCGAGGGGAATGCTCATAACCTGTTTGAAGGCCGTGTAGTTGGCCGCGTCGCGGGTTTCGGCATAGCGCAGCAGGTAGACGACTGCGTCTTTCTGGGCGCGCGACCAGTAGCCAAGCGCGGCAATATAGGCGCGACTGGCGCCAAGCACCTCCATGCTGGGCCATACCAACGCCAGCATGACGGGAACAATGACGAGCAGCGGCCAGATCGCGCGCTGTAGTCGTTTGCGTGGCAATTGCACAGAGGCCGTGGTGCTCGAAGACACGGGGGCGGAGGACATTTGACGGAGGTGCGGTGTTGCGCGCAGTGGGGTTCCGGCGAGGCAAGAATGCGTTCAACCAGCAAGGTTCAGGCCATTTGCCCGAGCAAGCCGGGTGGGGCGCTCGCCATGTACGCAATAGCGCGATACAGTGGAACCTTCACGGCATTGTTCGAGTTGAATCCTATGACCGGTTCAGATCCAAAACTCCACGGCGGCGCGCAAATGCCGTCGGCGGAGACCATCGACCTGGAGCAAGTTGCACAGTTGGTCCAGGCCCTGGAGCGTGATCTCGAGCTCGCCCAGGAGGGGACGGGCAATATCGACACCCTGCGCGCCGAGGTCGAAGCGTTGCGCCGCGCCCTGCGTACGCATACGGGGGATGACGAGCCGGTGCGGGCACGTCTCCATGGTGTGCGTGAGGCGTTCGAAGAGACGGATACGGCGCTGTTCAAGGGCGCGCAATACCTCTCGGACATCGGTCGCATGCTGGGGATGTAGCGCCGTCATCGGGCGAGCGTAGCGCCTGGCGCCCTGATGGCGCATTGCCTGTTTACGCGTAGCGGCTTGCCGGCGCGCTGCATCGCGAGGTGCGAACCGGGTCGCGTTCGGCGGGCTCACCGCGCATGCGCATCGTCTGCCGCCTTTCACTTGATCCATATCCGTGCGCGTGTGCGCGCGGACCATTACGGAAACACCATGTCCATCAGCGTCTTCGACTTGTTCAAAATCGGTATAGGCCCATCGAGCTCGCATACGGTCGGCCCAATGCGGGCCGCGCTGCAGTTCGCCGACGGATTGCGCGATGACGGTTTGCTCGAGCGTGTCGCAACGGTGAAGGCGGAGCTGTACGGCTCACTCGGGGCGACCGGCAAAGGGCATGGTTCGGACAAGGCCGTGCTGCTCGGTCTGGAAGGCAGTGCGCCGGATAGCGTCGATATCGAGCAGATCGAAACCCGGCTGAGCGCCATTCGCGGCGCGCAGCAGGTGAATCTGCTCGGTCGGCATCCGATCGCATTTCGCGAACGCGAACATCTGCTGATGTATCGGCGCGAATCGCTGCCGTATCACCCCAACGGCATGCGCTTCACCGCTTATGATGCTCAGGGCGAAACCTTGCGCGCGCGCATTTATTACTCGGTCGGCGGTGGTTTCGTTGTCGATGAGGCGGCGGTCGGCGCCGATCGCATCGTGCCGGATCGCACGCCGCTGCGTTATCCGTTCACGACCGGCGTGCAGTTGCTTGACCATTGTGTCGAGCATGGCCTGTCGGTCAGCCAGGTTATGCTCGAAAACGAGCAGGTGTGGCGCAGCGAAGCGGAAATTCGCAACGGTCTGCTGCACATCTGGCATGTCATGCAGGATTGCGTGAGGCGTGGTTCGGTCAACGAGGGAATCATGCCGGGCGGCCTGAAGGTGAAGCGCCGCGCCGCGGCGCTGTATCGCAAGCTGTCGAGTTCTCCGGAGGCGAATCTGCGCGACCCATTGACCGTGCTGGACTGGATCAGCTTCTATGCACTGGCGGTCAATGAAGAAAACGCATCGGGCGGGCGCGTGGTCACTGCGCCGACCAATGGCGCGGCCGGCATCATTCCGGCGGTGCTGCATTACTACACGCGCTTCGTTCCCGGCGCCAACGACGACGCTGTCGTGCGTTTTCTGCTTACCGCCGGTGCGATCGGCATTCTGTACAAGGAAAATGCGTCCATTTCCGGCGCTGAAGTCGGCTGCCAGGGCGAGGTCGGCGTCGCCTGTTCGATGGCGGCCGGCGCACTCGCCGAAGTGATGGGCGGAACACCGCAGCAGGTGGAGAACGCCGCCGAGATCGGCATGGAACATAACCTGGGGCTGACCTGTGATCCGATCGGCGGACTCGTGCAAGTGCCGTGCATCGAGCGCAACGCCATGGCCTCGACCAACGCGGTGAATGCGGCGCGTCTCGCATTGCGCGGCGACGGGCAACATTTCGTCTCGCTCGATAAAGTCATCAAGACCATGCGCGAAACCGGCGCGGACATGAAAACGAAATACAAAGAGACCTCACGCGGCGGTCTGGCGGTGAACGTGATCGAGTGTTGACGACGTCAACGGCTGCGGATCGCGCCCTTGCCCATGACGATTGGAGGCTTTCCTGGTGCCGTTGGTGTCTGGACGGCGCAGAATTTTCACTCTCGGCTCTCCGTCTTCGACTGCATCTGTAACGCTTTGTAAGGCGCGGCGTTTGTAAAAGAGTTCGTAACATATCCGGCGGCCCAGCCACGCGGGGATGTGGTTTCCTGAAGCACCACCACGCTCCGATGCGGAAGGAACCGAGATGAAACGACTGCTGAGTTGTCTGACCATTGGTCTGTTGCTGGCCACACCCTTCGCCGCGAGCGCGGACGACAACCGCCATCGCGATGGCCATGATCGAGACTTCCGTCATCGCCAGTTCGACAATCGCTTTCAGGACCGGCGCTTCGAGCGCAATTTCGGCGATCACGGTTTTGACCGTCGCTTCGGCGATCGTCATTTCGATCGCAGCGCACGACTGTCACACCGCAATGAGCCGTGGCGGGGGCATAGAGGGTGGAGCGATTACGGGGGGCGTCGATTCGATCAGTTTCACCCCGGGTCGCGCGCATTCGATCGTTTTGGATCGCGCGGCGGCATCGAGCATCGCCGCTCTTTCCAATCTCATGATCGTCACTGGAATACGCAGTCGCATCACCCAAGCCGACAGGTTCATTCGCAGTCGCGTCGGCATCAGCGCTAAGGAAATGCGATTACGGTTTTTCGATCGGAGGTGACGCGATTGGCGTGGTCAAAGACGATACGCTATCTCTGGGCCTCGCCCGCGACACTGGTTGGGCTGTTGCTCGCTTCGATCGCATGTCTCATGCGAGCGGACCTCGCTGCGGTGAACGGCGTGATCGAAGTCGTGGGACGCGGGGGACGTTTACCGGGGCTGTTGCGCTGTCCCTTTGTCGCCATCACGTTCGGCCACGTCATCATCGCGCGCGATAGGCAGTCGCTCGAGGGATGTCGCGCGCACGAGCGGGCGCATGTGCGTCAGTACGAGCGCTGGGGCGCGTTGTTCTTTCTGCTCTACCTGGGTAGCAGCGCGTATGAATATCTGCGCGGACGCCGGCTGTATTGGGATAACTATTTCGAGCGGCAGGCGAGGGCGGAAGCGGAAGTGGCGTGCGATGTCGTGTCAGCGGTGCGCAGATCGTAGGGGCAAGGTCGCCGATTTGAGCTCGATGATTTCAATGTCGACCGAGCCTTCATCACTCGACATCATGGTTGCGCCGTCCTCGATGCTGCACTGGAGTGACATGCTGCGCTGCGCGAGGGCGGCAAGCGCTGTTGTCGTTGGAGACGAAAGCCGATAAACGGCGAGATGGTCGAAGCGCGCGAGATCGTCGCGATTGCTTTTCCACCAGGCCTCCGCTGTTTTGCCGTAGCTGTAGAGCACGACATGTGCTGCTCGTCCGCATGCGCGACGCACGAGCTTCGAGTCGGGTAATCCCACGTCGATCCAAAGTTCGATTGCCCCGGTCAGGTCTTTGCGCCACAGATCCGGCTCATCGTCGCTGCTGAGTCCTTTTCCGAAGGCGAGCGATTCATTGGCATTGAGCGCAAACGCGAGCAGGCGCACCATCATGCGCTCGTCCGTTTCGGAAGGGTGCCGCGCCAGCGTCAGGTTATGGCTGTCGTAGCGATGCCGATCCATATCGTTGACTTGCAACTCGGCTTTGTAAATCGTCGATTTGAGCGCCATGCTTACTCCACGACTCGGCCGCGTAATGCTTTCACGCGCCCGCGCTTGACCTTGCTTTCTACGCGTCTGACTTGCGAGCCCCGCGTGGGCTTGGTCGGTCGTCGCAATTTCGGCCGTACGGACGCCTTGGCGATCAGCTCCTGCAAGCGCGCGCGGGCATCGTCGCGATTTTTTTCCAGGCTGCGAAACTGCTGTGCCTTGATGACCACGATGCCGTCGGTGCTGATGCGCTGATCGCGCATGTCCAGCAATCGCGCCTTGATTTCGTCCGGCAGCGATGAAGCGCGGACATCGAAGCGCAGGTGTACCGCGTTCGAAACCTTGTTGACGTTCTGCCCGCCCGCGCCCTGGGCGCGGATGGCGACGAACTCGATTTCGTCGTCGGGGATCGTGTGAACCAAACTCATTCGATCGGGATCAGGCGGCCATCCATGGCGCCACGTTCTTGGTCAGCGCCACCGCCACGATATAGATGAACAGAAGGATCGCGACACCCCATAGCGCGAGCTTCGAGGCGGTCGTCGGCATACGCGGGATGACGCTCGCGCCGAGCAGCACCAGCACAATGAAGCCGATGATCTTGGTCATGAGCCAGGGGTTGTCGCCGGGCTTCAGACCCAGCGTGAACGATAACCCCAGCCCCGCGACAAGCAGTACGGCGTAGTTGATGTGCGTAACGATGCGCATCCATTTCTGCTTCAGCATCGCCGAGCCGGTCGTCATCCAGAAACCGCGCAGCAACAGGAGAAACAAGCCAATGCCGACGGCGACGAGATGCAGATGCTTGAGGGCCATGTAGCTCATGCGATTCCCTTTGGAATTGTTCTATGGAGAAGGGCGCATTGTAC
>DATCWO010000106.1:0-4236 GCA_036566325.1 Burkholderiales bacterium
AGACTCTTTCGACCGTGGAGCTGATTCGGTGCGTGAGGAGTGAAGAGTGAGATGTGGGGTGTCGGATGCAGCGCGGTTGTCCGCCACTCGTTTCACCCTTCACCCTTCGCGGGCTCGGTAATTTGACTGATTGGAGGTAACACATGTTTGAAATTCTGGAAGGTCAGCACAACGGGACCGTCATCAAGGTCATCGGCGTGGGCGGTGCGGGCGGCAATGCCGTCGATCACATGATCCGCAACGGGGTGGGCGGCGTGGATTTCGCGGCGGCCAACACCGACGCGCAAGCGCTCGCGCGCAGCCTGGCGAAGAACATCATCCAGCTCGGCGGTTCGGGACTCGGCGCCGGCGCCAAGCCGGAGCAAGGTCGCGCCGCGGCGATGGAACAGCGCGAAGCGATTCGTGAAGCGCTCGCCGGCGCCAACATGTGCTTCATCACTGCCGGCATGGGTGGCGGTACGGGTACGGGTGCGGCGCCGGTGGTGGCGGAAATCGCCAAGGACATGGGCATCCTGACGGTGGCAGTGGTCACCAAACCCTTCGCCTTCGAAGGGCGACGGATGCGCGCGGCGGAAGCCGGCATCGAGCAACTGCAGCAGCACGTCGATTCGCTGATCGTCATCCTCAACGAAAAGCTGATGGAAGTGTTGGGCGACGACGTGAGCATGAAAGACGCGTTCCGCGCAGCCGATGACGTGCTTCACAACGCGGTCGCCGGCATCGCCGAGATCATCAATTGCCCGGGTCTGGTGAACGTCGACTTCGAGGACGTCAAGACGGTCATGGGCGAGATGGGCATGGCGATGATGGGCTCGGCTTTTTCCAGCGGCGTCGATCGAGCACGTATCGCGGCCGAACAGGCTGTGGCAAGTCCGCTGCTGGAAGGCGTCAACCTGTCCGGCGCGCGCGGCGTGCTGGTGAACATCACCGCCAGCGAAGGTCTGAAGATGCGCGAAGTGAATGAGGTGATGAACACCGTGCGCAGCTTCGCGGCCGAAGACGCGACCATTATTTTTGGCGCGGTCTACGACGATGCGATGGGCGAAGATCTGCGTGTGACGGTTGTTGCGACCGGCCTCGGCCAGCAGCAGGCCATGCGTGCGCCGAAGCCGCAACTGGTGGTGGCGCAGAAGACCGGTACCGACAACATGGCGGGGCCGAGCTTCGATTACGACTACAGCGTCGAGGCCGCGCCGGCCGTTTTCCGCAAGAATCGCAGTTCGGCCGTCGAAGCGCTCAGCCAGAGCGGGATGGATAAATATGACATCCCCGCGTTCCTGCGCAAGCAGGCCGATTAGGGCTTATTTGTCGAAGTCGGGATGGCGCACTCGCGGCGGACACTAACGCGGGCAGAGTTGGTTGTGGGTATCACCCGCAACCAATTCGCCTGTTCGTCGATCGCGGTTGCTTCGTTTGCTTGAATGGAGACGGTGGAAAAATGAGTTGCGTCGTTTGCTTGGCGCCACGCCTTTTACGGGCGCCGCACGTCGTGCATGCTAAAATCGCAACCCTTTGCGGGATAAAGAAAAAGTAATGCTCAAGCAACGTACACTCAAATCGGCGATCAAGGCCACCGGCGTGGGACTGCACGGCGGCAGAAAGGTCACGATGACGTTGCGGCCGGCGGCGCCGAACACCGGCGTCGTGTTCAGACGCGTCGATCTCGCGCAGCCGGTCGATATTCCGGCCGATGCCCTGGCGGTCACCGACACGCGCCTATGCAGCGTGGTGGAACGCGACGGCGCCAAGGTCGGCACGGTCGAGCACATCATGTCCGCGCTGGCCGGTTTGGGTATCGACAACGTCTACATCGACCTCGATGCGCCCGAAGTTCCGATCATGGACGGCAGTGCGAGTCCGTTTGTATTCCTGTTGCAGTCCGCCGGCATCGAGGAACAGCGCGCGGCCAAGCGTTTTTTCAGGATCAGGAAACCGGTCGAGGTGCGCGATGGTGACAAATGGGCGCGTTTCGATCCCTACGATGGCTTCAAGCTGACCTTTTCCATCCTCTTCGATCATCCGATGTTCGACAAAGCCGGCCAGACGTTGACGGTCGACTTCGCCGAAACCTCCTATGCCAAGGAAGTGGCGCGCGCGCGGACCTTCGGCTTTGCGCAGGACGTCGAAGCGCTGCGCAATCACGGCCTCGCGCTGGGTGGCAGCCTCGACAATGCCATCGTGCTGGATGAATACCGTGTGTTGAACGCGGATGGTCTGCGCTATGCGGACGAATTCGTGAAACACAAAGTTCTCGATGCCATCGGCGATTTGTATCTCGTCGGCCATCCACTCATCGGCGCATTCTCCGCGCACAAATCCGGCCACGGCTTGAACAATCAGTTGCTGCGTGCGACGCTGGCCGAAGCGGATGCGTGGGAAATGGTGAGCTTCGAAAAGGCGGAGCAAGCGCCGATCGGGCTGAGCCGTCTGTACGCGCTGCACGCCTGAACGGCGAGGTGACTTCAATGCGACGGCCGCGCGCCGCCATGATCGCCGGGGACGCTTGAGATGCTTGTCCTGCGTCTGCTTGGGTTTCTCGTTGTTTTGACCGTCGGTGCTTCGGTAGTCGTCTATTTTCTGACCGGCAATCGCCGTTATTTGCGTTTCGGTGTGCAGGTCTTCAAGTACGCGCTGATTGTCGCGGCGCTCATCGTCGCCTTCATTTTTCTCGAACGGCTGGTACTCGCGATTTAGGGCGCTCGGACGAGCGCCCTCTTACTCATTCATGTGATCAGCGGTTTTGTGCCTGCTGCTGCACCTCACCGACATAGATTTCCACCCGGCGATTCTCGGCGCGACCGTTTGCGCTGTCGTTCGAGGCGACCGGTTCATAGCTGCCACGACCGTCGATCGCGATACGGCTTGACGCCACGCCGCGCGCGGCCAGATAGCTGCGTGTACTGGCGGCGCGATCCCGCGACAGCGGATTGTTGATCGCATCCGAGCCGGTGCTGTCGGTATGGCCGACGATGCGAATCTGCGTAGCGGCGTTATCGCGCATGCCCTGGGCGAATTTGTCGAGCACGCTGCCCAGTTGCGGCTTGATCGCCGAGCGGCCGACGTCGAATCCTGCATCGCTCGGGATGTTGACCCTGATCTGATTGTCGGCAGTGCGCTCGACGTCGATTCCGGTTCCGGCCGTGGCCTGTTCCATTTCGGCCTTCTGTTTCTCCATGCGTTGCGACCAGATATAGCCGCCGACGGCGCCTACGCCGGCACCGATTGCGGCACCTGTCGCGGCACTCTTGCCCTTGTTGCCGCCGGCAGTGGCGACGCCCAGTACTGCGCCTGCTGCCGCACCGATGCCCGCTCCCGTAGCAGTATGTCGCTGGGTATCGCTCATGTTGGCGCAGCCGGTGGCCGCTACCGTCACTGCGCAAATGCCGATGAGAGTGTATTTATTCATGTCGTGTTCCTTCTGTGGTTGAAGCTTTACGTATTCGAGGTTCAAAGAATATGCGGGCTGATGAGTGGCCCGTATGCGAAATAAGTGGATGGAGAGGGCGGTGCCTCCCCCGAGGGCAATATGCCAGACGTTTGCCGCTTCAGCGGGTCTTGTTAGCCAGCGCCCGTACGGCTTCGCGCAACGGCCCTTCCGGCAAAGTGTCCTCGAGGCGCGTCAAGGCCTCGCTGGCCGCGTCGGGCACCAGGCGCGCTTTGCGCGGCGGCGTGCCGCTCACCCGGGCGTCCGGTTGGACTTCGATCTTGATCTGCGTAACGTGATATCCCTGGTTGGCCAAGCCGCTGACCAGGCTCGGCGCGTAATGCTTCAACTTCGCCGCCACAGCGTTGTTGCTTGCCTGCAGCAATAGCACCTGTGCCTTGAGATTCGCCACCTGCGCGGCCGGGCGCAAATTCGCCGGCAACAGGCGAGCGACCTCCTGACGCAAAGCGAGCAGCTTCTCCGCCTGTGGAATCAGATCCCCGACGCCGCTGCCTGCCTGCAGATAATCACGGATGGGTTTGGCGCGCAAGGTTGCAGCAATCTCCACGAAATCAGTAATCATTGTCCCGGGTGTCGGCGCCGCAGGCAATGCGAAGCGCAATATTTCCGTCTTTGGCGGCGAGTCGCATTTCCCGCCTCCGACGGTGCTCCGGCCCCGGCACTTATCGCCCGAAAAGGCGTTGAGGCTGCGTGATAGACTAGCGCCTTCCCGCGTCCTACCCATCCCCATATTCCATGATTTCCCGGGTCCTCAAGACCGTTTTCGGCAGCCGTAACGACCGGATCGTCAA
>DATCWO010000201.1:0-5118 GCA_036566325.1 Burkholderiales bacterium
GGCGTCGAGCCGCACGATACCCAGCGGCCGGCTGAGAATGCGCAGACGGTGGCTGTCGAGCAGCACCTGCGCGGGCTCGGGCAATTGCCCGAAGCGGTCGATCAACTCTTCGCGTATCATGGACAGTTCGTCTTCGTCCTCGCAGTTCGCCAGGCGTTTATACAAGGTCAGACGCTCATGCACGTCCGAGCAATAGTCGCTCGGCAGCAGGGCCGGCGCATGCAGAATGATTTCCGTGGTCACGCCGAGCGGCTGCATCAGATCCGGCTCGACGCCGGCCTTCAGCGCCTTGACTGCGGTCTTGAGCATGTCGTTGTAGAGATTGAAGCCGACTTCCAGCATTTCGCCGCTTTGCGATTCGCCGAGCACCTCGCCGGCACCACGGATTTCAAGATCGTGCATGGCGAGGTAGAAACCGGAACCGAGGTCTTCCATCATCTGGATCGCCTCGAGGCGTTTCTTTGCCTTGGGCGACAACCCGTCGAACGGCGGCGTGAGCAGGTAGGCGTAGGCCTGATGGCGCGAGCGGCCAACGCGGCCGCGCAATTGATGCAGCTGCGCCAGACCGAATTTGTCCGCGCGGTTGATGAGTATCGTGTTCGCAGTCGGAATGTCGATGCCCGTTTCGATAATGGTCGAGCACAGCAGCACGTTGTAGCGCTGTTGCACAAAGTCGCGCATCACGCGCTCGAGATCGCGTTCTCCCATCTGGCCGTGCGCGACGACGATGCGCGCTTCGGGCAGCAGCGCGGCCAGTTTCTCGCGCTGCGTCTCGATGGTGTCGACGTCGTTGTGAAGGAAATAGATCTGCCCGCCGCGCTTGATTTCGCGCATCATCGCATCGCGAATGATGCCGGGCGAGTAGGGCGTGACGAAGGTCTTGATCGCGAGGCGTTTGGCCGGCGCCGTCGCGATGACGGAAAGATCGCGCAGGCCTTCGAGCGACATTGCCAGCGTGCGCGGAATCGGCGTCGCGGTCAGCGTCAGTACATCGACCTCGGCGCGCAATGATTTGAGCACTTCCTTCTGTCGCACGCCGAAACGGTGTTCCTCGTCGACGATCACCAGTCCCAGGCGTTTGAATTGCACGTCCTTCGACAACAGTTTGTGCGTGCCGATGACGATGTCGATTGTGCCGTCCGCGAGTCCTTTGATCGCCGCGCTAGCTTCCTTGGTAGTGCGAAAGCGCGACAGTTGAGCAACGCGCAAGCCGAATTCGGCGAAGCGGTCGCTGAAGGTGTTGAAGTGCTGTTCGGTGAGCAGTGTCGTCGGCGCCAGTACCGCGACTTGCTGGCCATCGGCCGCGGCGACGAAAGCCGCGCGCAATGCGACTTCGGTCTTGCCGAAACCGACGTCGCCGCATACCAGCCGATCCATCGCCTTGCCGCTGCGCAAATCCTCCACCACGGCATTGATCGCCATCTCCTGGTCCGCCGTTTCTTCGAAGCCGAAGCCTTCCGCGAAAGCTTCGAGGTCGCGCTGCCTGACTTCGAACTTGCGGCCTTCGCGCGCCGCACGCTGGGCATATAGATTCAGCAGTTCCGCAGCCGTGTCGCGCACCTGCGCGGCAGCCTTGCGTTTGGCCTTGTCCCATTGATCGCTGCCGAGGCGATGCATCGGCGCCGACTCGGGCGGCCCGCCGGCGTAGCGGCTGATGACATGCAATTGCGCAACGGGCACATACAGCTTGTTTCCTTCGGCGTATTCGAGCAGCAGAAATTCGGTTTCGCCTTCGCCTACATCCATGCTCACCAGTCCGCGATAGCGGCCGATGCCGTGCGTTTCGTGCACGACCGGATCGCCCACAGCCAATTCGGACAGATCGCGCAGCATGCCTTCGACGTTGCTGCGCTTGGCCTGTTCGCGCGCGGTGCGGGTTCGAGCCGTGCCGACATACAGCTCGGACTCGGTGATGATCGCGTAGCCTTCGGCGGGGTAGACGAAACCACCTGCAAGGGGCGCCACGCCCAGCATGGCGCGGGCATCGCTGGCGCGGAATTCGGCGTAGTCCTGGCACGGCCGCATCGGTGTGCCATGCTCGGCGAAATATTCGCTCATGGTTTCGCGCCGACCCGGCGCATCCGCCACGATCAGCACGCGTTCGTTCGTTCGCGCCAGATAAGTCTTGAGCTTGTGCAGCGGGTCCGCGGCGCGGCGTTCGACCGCGACGTCGGGCAGCGCCTGGGTCTGCATCGCATCGGCGTCATCGCGCCCGAGCGCGGCCTCAGGCATGTCGAGGCGCTGAAAATCCTTCAACGCGACAAAGAAGCTCTCAGCGGTGAGGAACAGTGCCGTCGGCGGCAGGAGCGGCCGCGTGCGATCGCCCTTGAGCAGGTTGTAGCGCGATTGCGCATCGCTCCAGAACGTTTCGATCGACGCATGTACGTCGTGGTGCAGGACCACAGTCGCTTCGGGCGGCAGATAGTCGAACAAGGTGCCGGTGGCATCGAAAAAAAGCGGCAGGTAGTACTCGATCCCGGCCGACGCGATGCCGTTGCTGACGTCCTTGTAGATGGCGCTTTTGGACGGGTCGCCGTCGAAGGTTTCGCGAAAGCGTGCACGGAATGCGGTGCGCGCCGCTTCGTCCATCGGGAATTCGCGCGCCGGCAGCAGGCGCACCTCGTTGACCTTGTAGATGGTGCGTTGTGTGTCGACGTCGAAGGTGCGGATCGAATCGATATCGTCGTCGACCAGGTCGATTCGATAGGGCAGTGCGCTGCCCATCGGAAACAGGTCGATCAATCCGCCGCGCACGCAATATTCGCCCGGTGCCACGACTTGCGTGACGTGGTTGTAGCCCGCCACGGTCATCTGCTGGCGTAAGGCGGTGCCGTCCAGCCGTCCGTCCTGTTTCAGGAAAAAGGTGTAGCCGGCGAGATAGGCGGGCGGCGACAGGCGGTGGAGTGCGGTCGATGCCGGCACGATGACGACATCGCAATTGCCGGTGGTGAGGTGATAAAGCGTTTCCAGTCGCTCCGACACCAGATCCTGGTGCGGTGAGAAGGTGTCGTAGGGCAGCGTTTCCCAGTCGGGAAAGAGACTGACGCGCAGCTCCGGCGCGAACCAGGCAATTTCGTCCCGCAGGCGCTGGGCCGCGACGGCCGAAGCGCTGATGACGACCAGCGGCCGGGCGTGCCGTGCTGCATGGGCGAGCGCGAGCGCATCGGAGGAACCGTATAGCTTGCCGAACCGCGCGCGTTTGGTAATGGTCGTCAATGGGGTGCTAAGTGTTTGCACTGCGAATTCGCATCAATAAATAACCCTGCGACGCACGCTCATGTGCGGCGCAGAAACGACAAAACCCGCGTAAGAACCTCAACTGGGTTGAGCGTTACGCGGGGGCCGACGCGATGCCGCACTTGGGAAGGTCTGATTAAGCACTGAGGATGGTCGCGAATGCGCGAAGCTGTACGAGCGAGGGCAAAGCAATCAATCGCTTATGCGGTCAGCACTCGCAACAGGACCTTCCAAACAACCTTAATCGGAGCCTCCATTGGGAGCGGGGCGCGAGGCCGCTATTATACGGACTTCGCTGTTCAATCTTTTACAGGGAAAGTGCGCCTCGACAGTGGCGCCCGAGCGGGCGGCATTGATTTGCAAGCGTTTCTTTCCCGCGCTATGTCGACATGACGAATCGTTTGTATGGGCTTATTCCGGCGGCCGGTACCGGTGCGCGGCTGGGGAGCGTCACACCCAAGCAATATATGGAGATCGCCGGAGAGGCCATGCTGGTTCATGCCGTCCGCGCGCTGTTGTCGCACTCGGAGATCGAGACAGTGTTCGTCGTGCTGACGCCGGGCGATCTGCGCTTCGATGAATTCGACTGGAGCGGCTGCGAAAATCGTGTCGCGCCGCTGTATTGCGGCGGTCCCACACGACGCGACAGCGTGCTCAACGGTCTGGTCGCGACGCGTAATCTGGTCGAGCCCAACGATTGGATTCTCGTTCACGACGCGGCGCGTCCCGCCCTCGGACGCGACGATCTCGCGCGCCTCATCGAGGAGGTGCGAAACGATGATGTCGGCGGCATTCTCGCCGTGCCGCTGGCGGATACCCTCAAGCGTGCGGATGACGAGCAGCGCATCGCCGCAACCGAACCGCGTGAGCATCTGTGGCGCGCACAGACGCCGCAGATGTTTCGTTACGGCACCTTGTTGCACGCGCTGGATGCGGCACCGAATGCAACGGACGAGGCCGGCGCTGTCGAAGCGCTGGGTTTGCATCCCAGGCTTATCCCCGGCAGTACACGCAATATGAAAGTCACGTATCCGGGCGACATCGCCATCGCGGAATGCCTGCTCAAAGGGCAAGAACAATGAGAATCGGACAAGGTTTCGACGTGCACGCGCTGGTGGCGGGGCGCCCGCTGATCATCGGTGGCGTGACGATTCCCCACGACAAGGGGCTCGACGGTCATTCGGATGCGGATGTGCTGCTGCATGCCGTCACCGATGCGATTCTCGGTGCTGCCGGCCTGGGCGATATCGGCCGGCATTTCCCGGACACGGACGAACGCTATCGCGGCGCCGACAGCCGCACCCTGCTGCGCACTGCGGCGGCAAAACTGCGCACCGCGGGTTATCGCGTCGGTAACGTCGATGCCACCATCATTGCGCAGGCGCCGAAGATGGCGCCG
Organism: Burkholderiales bacterium; assembly: GCA_036566325.1. Taxonomy (GTDB): domain Bacteria; phylum Pseudomonadota; class Gammaproteobacteria; order Burkholderiales; family SG8-39; genus ZC4RG42. The sequence goes on from DATCWO010000201.1 coordinate 4,637, forward strand.
CATATTCCCGCGATGGTGAAGAACATCGCCAGCGACCTGCGCATCGCGTTGAGCTGCGTGAATATCAAGGCGAAGACGACCGAGCGTCTCGGCTTTACCGGGCGCGGTGAAGGCATCGCCGCCGAGGCGGTTGCCCTGGTGGAGCGGCATACGCGGGACGGCTAGACGCCATGGCGGCGCCGCATGCACGATTGTTTTTCGCGCTCTGGCCCGATCGCGCCACGAGACGGTCACTGGCACAGTGGCAGCAGGCGTTGCAACCGACGTGCGGCGGCCGCAGCATGCACATCGACGACGTGCATCTCACGCTCGCGTTTCTGGGCGATATGCCACTTGAACTGCTTGATTCAATCAAGCGTGCCGTCGCTGATGTAAACGGTAGCCCGTTCAACCTGCGCGTCGATCAGGTGCAGTACTGGCGCCACAACAAGATTGTGTGGGCCGGCGCAGAAGAGATTCCGCCCGCGCTCGAATCGATGGTG
>DATCWO010000216.1:0-5009 GCA_036566325.1 Burkholderiales bacterium
TTGAAGACATTTACATTAACTCCCCGTGACCGCCTATTCGCCCTTGACGGACTTGGGCTGTTTCTTCTTGAACATTTCGAGCATGCGCTGGGTCACCAGAAAGCCGCCGAATACGTTCACCGCGGCCAGCGCAACCGCCACCGCGCCGATTACCGCACCGAAGTCCATCTGCTCGGGGCCGGCCGCGAGAATCGCGCCGACGATGATCACCGAGGAAATGGCGTTGGTCACGCTCATGAGTGGTGTGTGCAGCGCTGGCGTGACGTTCCAGACGACGTGATAGCCGACGAACACGGCGAGCACGAACACCGTCAGGTTGATGATGGTGTGATCGATTTCCATGACTAACCTTTCTTCACGGCAGCACCGTCGATGCAGACGAGTGAGCCGGCGATGATTTCGTCTTCGCGATCGAGGTTCAACTGACCGGTCTTCGGGTCGACGAGCAGGTTAATGAAATTGAGCAGGTTGCGCGCGTAGAGCGCGCTGGCATCGGCGGCCAGCATCGCGGGCAGGTTGGTCCAACCCACCAGCTTGACGCCGTGCTTGACGACGACCTGATCCTTTTCCGACAGCGGGCAGTTGCCGCCCTGCTCGACCGCGAGGTCGACGATGACGGAACCCGGCTTCATCGCCTTCACCGTTTCCTCGGGAATCAGCACCGGCGCGGGACGGCCGGGGATCAACGCGGTGGTGATGATGATGTCGGCGTTCTTGGCGCGCTCGTGGACGAGTTCGCCCTGGCGACGTTTGTAGTCGTCGCTCATTTCGCGCGCATAACCGCCGGCGCTCTTCTGCGCTTCGCGTTCTTCGTCGGACAGCGGTACTTCGACGAATTTCGCGCCGAGCGATTCGGCCTGCTCCTTCGTCTCCGGACGCACGTCGAAGGCTTCGATCACGGAACCCAGGCGCTTCGCCGTGGCGATCGCCTGCAGGCCCGCGACACCGACACCCATGATCAGCACACGTGCGGCTTTCACCGTACCGGCAGCGGTCATAAGCATGGGCATGAAACGGCCGTATTCGTCCGCTGCCGTGATGACGGCCTTGTAGCCGGCAATGTTGGCTTGCGAGGACAGTACGTCCATCGCCTGCGCGCGCGAGATCCGCGGCAGCCATTCCATGGCAAAACCGGTAATGCCCTTGGCCGCCATCGCCTCGATGCCCGCAGCATCGTAGGGATTGAGCAAGCCGATGACGATGGCACCCGATTTCATCTGCGCGATCTCGTCAGTCTGCAACGCGCGCACTTTTAAAACGATGTCCGATTGGCCGAAAACTTCAGCCGCCGAGCCGACAATCGTCGCGCCGGCTGCGGCATATTCCGCATCCGGAACCGAGGCGGTTACACCGGCGCCCGACTGTACGAGCACTTGGTGATGACCCCCTGCGACAAGCTTCTTGACGGTCTCAGGGGTCGCTGCGACGCGCGTTTCGCCCGCGCGAGTTTCAGCGGGTATCCCGATCTGCATGGATGCTCCCCTTGGTTTGATATTGACGCACCTCGGCCGCGGTTCTTGTTCAACGCGGGGCGAAGCGAAACCCAGAAAGGCCCGAAAAACGCCCTAGCTAGCGAGAATATACGTAGCGAATGGGCGAGGGTTCGACCGAAAACTGCGGAACGGGCATCCCCCGCGACGGAGTTCGACGAAGCGCCTGAGACGGCCTTCCAAAAACTGCGGGATGATACCGCAGTCAATATCAATTTGACTACGTGCCGTTGCTTATAGCCTCATAACCGCCTGTACTGTGGGGGATCGCCGCAAACGCACATATATACATACAGGCGCTCGCCAAATCGCTGGCGCGGCAAAGGCCATCCGCCCTTCAGCGCGGATTTTTAAGCTTTTCCAGCCATCGCGATCGTCAAGAAATCGGCACATCGTCCGATACTTGCTGGAGGGGCCGTCCCTTTGCAACCGACCTCCGCATACAGCCTTGCAGCGACGTAAAGAAGCACGAAATAGCATTCTGTTCAGCCTGCTGCATATGGTTTGCAACGCGCTGGTCGCCGGCTGCCTGCTCGTCCTGGCCGGCGCCGCGGACGCAAGCGTCGGTCAGCATGCGATTCCCCCACCGGGTGCTTTACCCCCCGTTATCGTGTCGAACGACGTCCATCGCTACGATCTCGCGCGCCACGTCGAGTACATCGAGGATCCCACCACCCGCATGACGCTTTCCGACGCCATGGCGTCGGAAAGCGCATTGCGCTACCGCCCCGCCGCGCAGCAGCCGGGCAACATTAACTTCGGCTTTTCGCACTCCGCGTACTGGTTGCGTTTCAAGGTCGCTGCGCCGGACGAACGCGCCGCCGAATGGCTGCTGGAAATCGGTCATCCACCACTGGATCGGGTCGAGATCTATGTGCCCGATGAATCGGGCACATACACCCTGCATGTACTCGGTGACACGCTCCCCTTCTCCGAACGCGCGTATCCCCATCGCAACCTGATCCTGCCGATCACACTCCCTAACAAGGGCGATCTACACACGATTTACTTGCGCGTCACGATGGAAGGGACACTCACAATTCCATTGAATCTGTGGGAGCCGAAATACTTCGCCCAGCAAGATGAGACACGCTTCGGCTGGCTGGTCTGGTACCTCGGCATGCTCGGCGCGCTGATGCTCTACAACCTGATGTTGTACGCCGCCATACGCGAACGGGTGTACCTGTATTACGTCGGCTTTGCAGCGGGCATGGCGATCGCTCAGGCGTCGTACGCCGGTCTCGCCTTTCAATACCTCTGGCCCGAATCGCCGCGGTTCGCTCACTTTTCCCTGCCAGTGTGGATGGCCATCACCGGCATCCTGAGCTGCGCTTTTACACGCGAATTTCTCAATACTCGCGCGTATCGTGCACTCGACCGCCTGGTACTCGGTTTCGCGACCGTATTCGGCCTCAGCATCCTTGTGCTGCCACTCGGTTTTTATCAGGCGAGCGTTTATATCAACGTATTCGCCGGCACGTGTGGCGGCGTGGCTACCATCGGCGTCGGCCTTTACTGCGTCCGCAAGGGCCAGCCGGGCGCGCTCTACTACCTTATTGCGCGAAGCCTGCTCGGCATCAGCGTTACCGCTTTTTCGCTGCGCATGCTGGGGTGGATTCCTTCCGTCTGGATCACCACCTATGCACTCCAAATCGGCTCGGCGCTTGAAATGCTGCTGCTCGCCTTCGCTCTGGCGGATCGCATCAACACCATGCGGCGGGAAAAAAATGCCGCGCAAGAGCTGGCTCTGCACGCCCGTGACACCATGCTGAAGTCTTTACAGACCTCAGAAATGGAGCTCGAAGCACGCATCGAAGCGCGTACGCGCGAACTGGAACGCGCCAACAGACTGTTACGCGAACGCGAGCGGGATTTACAGCACATGGCACATCACGATCCGCTCACCGGCCTGGCCAATCGGGTTCTGCTGCATGACCGCATGCATCGCGCGCTTGCCCAACGGCGGCGCGACGGCGGCATGCTGGCGGTGCTGTTGATCGACCTGGATAACTTTAAACTCGTCAACGACGAGTATGGCCATGCCGTCGGCGATCGGCTGCTCGTCGCCATCGCCCATCGCTACACGACCGCCGTGCGCGAAATCGACACGGTCGCACGCATCGGGGGCGACGAGTTTGTCGTACTGCTCGAGCATGTGCATGACCCCGCTGGGGTCGAACAGGTGGCGGAAAAATTGCGGGAAATTTCTGCCCAACCCTTCGAGGTGAACGAGTTACGGCTTTTTGTCGCAGGCAGCGTCGGCACCGCGATCTACCCGCATGACGGCGCGGATATGGAAACGCTGCTCGCCATGGCGGACGCGTCGATGTATGGCGTGAAGAAGACAGGGCAGCGGAACCAGACCGACGCCGACGTCACCCCGCACTCGCAAACCGCGCCTTAATTGACCGGCGCCGCATCAATGAACTGCAGCGCGGCAAGCCGCGCGTACAGGCCACCCGCGCGAATCAGCTCGGCATGCTTGCCCTGATCGACGATGCGTCCGTGATCCATGATCACAATCCGATCGGCGTTACGCACCGTCGCCAGTCGATGTGCAACCACCAGCGTGGTGCGCCCGCGCATCAGTCGTTCCAGCGCGAGTTGCACATAGCGTTCGCTTTCGGCGTCGAGCGCGCTGGTCGCTTCGTCGAGCAGGAGGATCGGCCGATCGGCAAGCAGCGCGCGCGCCAGCGCCAGACGCTGCCGCTGCCCGCCGGAGAGACGGACGCCGCGCTCGCCGAGTTCGGTGTCGAAACCTTCCGGCAACTGCTCGATGAATTCGATTGCATAAGCGGCTTCGCACGCCGCGCGCACTTCCTGCGCTGAGGCGTTCGGCCGTCCGTAGCGCACGTTCTCCGCGACGGAAGCCGCGAAGATCACCGGCTCCTGCGCCACCAGCGCAATCTGTTGCCGCACCGCACGCGGGTCGCATTGCGCCAGATCGAAACCGTCGACGCACACGCTCCCGGCCTGCGGATCGTAGAAGCGTAGCAACAATGCAAGGACTGTGGATTTGCCCGCACCCGACGCGCCAACCAGCGCAACACGCTCACCCGCACGCAACTGCAAATCGAATCCGTCGAGCGCCGGCGCATCGGGCCGTGCCGGATAGGCGAAGCGCACATCGATGAACGACACCTCGCCACGCACGCGCGCAGGTAACCGGAGCGGCTGCACCGGCGCGACGATATCGGGCTGCGTCGCGAGCAGTTCGACGATGCGCTCCGTCGCGCCGGCGGCACGCAGCAGATCGCCCCATACCTCCGACACCGTCCCCGCGCCGCTTGCAACGATCACTGCGTAAAACACGAATGCCGACAATTCGCCTGCCGTCAGCTTGCCGGCCAGGACGTCGCGCCCGCCGATCCACAGCACGACACCGATGGCGCAGAAAGCAATCAGCAGCACCGAGGAAAACAGCAAGCCGCGATCGCGAATGCGCGCCACGGCCGATTCGTACGCGGCTTCCGCACGTTCGCCGAAGTGCAGGCGATCGATATCCTCATGCGCATAGGC
>DATCWO010000245.1:0-5996 GCA_036566325.1 Burkholderiales bacterium
TATGTCGTATCGCTATGCGTGGGGAATGATTCGCGATGGCGGCGAGCTGTTCGGCGCCCCGCTCGTCGAGACGGCAAAGGGACAAGGCACCAAACTGACGCTGTTAGGTCAGCGGTTGCTGTGGGCGGACAAGCGCATCACCGCGCGACTCGCACCCGTGCTCGATAGCCTTGCCACCGAACTCGAAGTGGAAATCCAGCAGGCGCTGTCGAAAAACGAAACGGCGTTGCGCATTCATGCCAGCCACGGCTTCGCCGTGCAGTCGCTGCGCGAATTTCTTTCGCACCGACGCATTCCGGTTGAGCTGAAATATCGTGGCAGCGGCGAAGCGCTCGCCTCACTCGGTCGCGGCACCTGCGACATTGCGGCCTTCCATGTGCCGATCGGCGATCTGCAGGAGAAGGCACTCGGACAATTCATGCCATGGCTGAAGCCCAACAGCCAGCGACTGATCCATCTGGCTACGCGACGCCAGGGCATCATGGTGCAACATGGCAATCCGCTCGACCTCATTTCCGTGCCGGATCTTTTCAAACCAGGCGTGCGCTTCGTCAATCGCCAACCGGGTTCCGGCACGCGTGTGCTGCTCGATCTGTTGCTCGAGCGCGAAAAACTCGAAGGCGGCAATATCGAAGGCTACGACACCAGCGAATACACGCATGCGGCGGTCGCTGCCTTCATCGCCAGTGGCATGGCGAATGCCGGCTTCGGTGTGGAAACCGCGGCGCGCAAATTCAATCTTGGTTTCGTGCCGATCGTCAACGAACGCTACTTCCTTATCTGCAGCACCGATTCGCTCGAACTCCCCGCCGTGAAGGAATTGCTCGGCATTCTGCGCAGCCCCGAATTCCGGGCGCACGTGAACCAGATTCCCGGCTACGACGCCACGGATTGCGGTCACCTGATGACGCTGGAGGAAGCGTTTACGGAATTTGCGGTGGCGGAAAAAATCGAACGACGCAACGCGAAGAAGAAGAGCAGTCATGCGCCCGAATCAGAGTCGCATGTGAAAGACTGAGGTGCTCAGGGGGCAAATACAGTCACGCGAAATGTGGCGCGCGAGCAACTCCGCCGGATCACGAACTGCGCATGTGTGGCCCGGAACCCACCGACTTTGAAGGACCTGAGCATCAGACAAAGCGCTCGCCCCTCGCTCGTTTCGAACGAGCTCAGTCCTTACCCACCATCACGTCGGACGCCTTGATGACCGCGTAAGCCTGGTCGCCGACCTTCAGCCCAAGATCATCCACCGATTCGTTGGTAATCGACGCGGTCACGATCCCCCCGCCCGGCAGTTCGATACGCACATGCGCGGTCGTTTGACCTTTCCTGACCTCGAGTACCTTGCCCTGAAGAATGTTGCGCGCGCTGATCCTCATGACTCTCACCTCTGCAGGAGCGCTAACGGCGTGGGCGCCGCTTACGGCATAAAAGATAGGTCCCCGATCGAGCCTATGCTCAAGCAGCTATCGCACCCGCATGTTGGAGGTTAGTGCAACCGTTCCGCACTCCCGCAGCACTGCTTGTACTTCTTCCCGCTGCCGCATGGGCACGGGTCATTACGGCCGACCTTGGGCGCCTCGCGCCGCATCGGTTCGCGCGGCACCCCGCCGGTCAAGCGGTCGTCGGCGAAATAGCGGTTGATGATGGTCAGATTCCACGCCATATCCTGAATCAGCTCTTCGCGCTTCTTGTCGGACATCGGCGGCGAGCGCAGTTCGGCGTCAGGATGATCCTCATGCGCGAGCATCAACATCGGCGTCATCAAATCTTCCGCGTCCTCGTCCTCCAGCAAGCCCAGCCAGCTTTCGCCACGCATCTGCGTGCCCATCATGAAGCCGATCGCCCACTCGTTGCCGCGCACCTGATCGTCTTCATAGACGGCCATGACCGGCACGTACACCTCATCCCTCTCCAACGTCTTGAACAGCTCGGCCGCCAGCGTATTCCAGTGACTTTGCAGCAAGGCCAGGAAACGCTCTGTTTGCGCGGCGTCGGGGAAAGCGGGGGTTTCATCGTCAGGCTCGTTACCCAGCACCAAAGGCAGATATTCCTCCCGCGTCACCATCTCCGGTCCGGCGATCAACGCGGCGAAAAAGCCGTCGACCATTTCCAGACTCATCGCTTCTTTCGAAGGCAGGCTGTCGAGCAGATCGCTCAGTTCATCGAGTTCATCATCGGTGATCGGTGTGTGGTTCGCTAAAGGCTGCATTGCAACGACTCCTGTGTACGAATTTCAAAGGAACGGTGCACGTTCCAATTTTTCACGCGGGCTCCAGAGCGCGGCATGCTCTCAGTGCAGCCGCTCCGGACTGCCGCAGCACTGCTTGTACTTCCTGCCGCTGCCGCATGGACACGGGTCGTTGCGTCCGACCTTGCCCGTGCCGTGTTGTGCCGGCTCGCGCGGCGCCTCGCCTTGCGCACGAAACGGCGCGAAATAACGGTAGATCAGCGTGAGATATGCCGTCACCTGACGAATCAGCTTGGTGCGCTGCTCATCCGTGATCGGTCCCGAGCGCAACTCCGCCGCCGAACTGTGTTCATGCGCCAGCGTAAAAATCGGCACCATCAGATGCACATCGCGCGGATCGTTCAGCAATACCGACCAATTTTCGCTGCGCATACGCAATCCGCGCAGGAAGCCGTTCGCCCATTCGTTGCCCAGCACGCGCCCGCGCTCGTCCACATCGAAGTTCGCCAGATAGACCTTGTTCTCATGCAGTCCGGCCTTGAGCGCATCGGCAATGGTGTTCCACAGGCGCGTCAGCAGATGGATCAAGGTCTGCGCCTGCTCGTATTCGCCCAACTCAACCAGGCCGTCTTCATCCCTCACACCGCATACGACGGGCAGATACTCGCTTGGCAATACCAGCGCCGGCCCCGCAATCAGCGCGGCGAAAAAACCATCCAGCGTAGCGAGGCTCATCGCCTCCTCGGAGGGCAGCGTCGCCAGCAGGCGCGCCAGATCCTGTAGTTCGTCCTTGGAAATCGATGTGTGATCGGAAGGCTGCATCGCAGCGGCTCCTGCCCTTATAAGCGCTTGTAGCAATGCGCGAGTTTTGCACAGTGTTTTTGCGGCGGCACTGCCGGAATCGCTTGATTTCGTCGCGTCTGGAAGGTCCGAAAACGCGCCTGGTCAGCTTGAGTGATCGACAAGCCTACGCCCATCGGAGCCGAATCGCTCAAGCGCCGATTGCGCGCTGCAGCACTTGCGCAATGTGCAGCGCCTTGCGAGCGGCACCCTGCGCGATCTGCTCGCGACAGCTGTAGCCGTTGGTAACGATGAGGGTTTCCGCTGCCGCAGTTCGGGCGGCAGGCAACAGCACGCGCTCCCCGATGGCCATCGAGACGTCGTACTTGTCCGCATCGAAACCGAACGAGCCGGCCATGCCGCAGCAACCGGCATCGAGCACCTGGCATTCGATCCCCATCTTTTGCAGCATCGCCATTTCGGCATCCATGCCGAGCACGGCTTTCTGATGACAGTGGCCATGGAGCAATGCTTTGGTGTCGGTCAGACGCGGCGGCTGGTATCCGCGCGCATGCAGGAATTCGGCGAGCATGAAGCTCTGCTGCGACAGCTTGCGTGCGACGGGGTCGTCCGGAAACAGATTGATCAACTCGTCGCGAAACACGGTGAGACAGGCCGGTTCCAGGCCGATGATCGGCACGCCGGCCTCGATTTCATTGCGCAGTGCGTGAAGAATTTTCCGCAGCTCTGCTTTCGCCTGATCGAGCATGCCGAAGTCGTACAGCGGCCGGCCGCAGCACAACCTGACGGTCGGGATCTGCACGTCGAAGCCGGCGTGCTCCAGCACATCCACGGCCGCGACGGCGACCTCAGGTTGAAAGTGGTCGCTGAAGGTGTCGATCCACAACAACACCTTCTCGCCTGTCGCGCGATGTTTGCGCCCTGCTTGAATCGAACGGAACGACTTTGCGGCGAAGGGTGCGATGCGCCGCTGCGGGGCGATGCCGGCGATTTTTTTGGCGACTGCCGAGAGTCCCGGTGTCTGGGTGAAGAAATTGACCAGCTTCGGCATGGCGCCCGCTACCGGCGCCCAGCGGCCGATCATGCCCATGCTCCAGGCCTGACGCGGCCGTCGCTTGCCTTCATAGTAATGCGACAGAAATTCAGCCTTGTACGTCGCCATATCGACGTGCGTGGGGCACTCGCTTTTGCAACCCTTGCACGACAGGCAGAGCGAAAGCGAATCCTTCACCGCTTCGCTTCGCCAGCCTTCCGTGATGACGTCGCCACGCAGCATTTCGAACAGCATGCGCGAACGTCCGCGCGTGGAATGCTTCTCCTCGCCAGTCGCCTGAAAGCTCGGGCACATCGTGCCCGCATCCTTGGCACGGCACTTGGCCATGCCGATACAGTGCTCCACCGCGCGCGTGAAATCGCCGCGCCGGTCGGCGAAGGCAAAATGCGTGACTGGATGCGTCGGCCGATAGTCCGGTCCCATGCGCAGGTTTTCATCGACACGATACGGCTCGACGATGTTGCGCGGGTTCATCCTGTTGTCCGGATCCCAGATCGCCTTGAATTCGCGCAGCGCCTGCATCACGCGTTCGCCGTACATGATGGGCAGGAACTCCGACTTCGCCTTGCCGTCGCCGTGTTCGCCGTTGATCGAGCCGCCGTACTTCACGACCAGTTGCGCGCCTTCGGTCAAAAACTTTCGCCATTGACGCAGACCTTCTTCGGTCCGCAGCTTGAAGGTAATGCGGGCGTGGATGCAGCCGTCGCCGAAGTGACCGTAAAGCGAAGTCTTGTAGCCATAGCGGTCGATGAGCTGTTGGAACTCGCGCAGGTAATCGCCGAGACGATGCGGATCGACTGCCGCATCCTCCCACCCCACCACGGGATCGGGCTCGCTCGGATCGTCGCCCATGGCGGTGGCGGAAGCACCCAATTCACGGATCGACCATACCCGTGATTGCGTCGCGCGATCCTCCAGCAAACGCATGCTGGCGGAAAGCGCCGCACCTTGCAGCGACTGCATGACATGGCGTGCGAAATCGAAGGCCTCGGCATGCGTGTCCGCACCGAATTCCACCATCAGCCATGCGCCGCCTTCCGGCAAAAGCGCGATATCGTCGAGTTTCAATCCACGTTTGCGCAAACCGCCGACGATGCGTTCGTCCAGCCCTTCCATCGCAATGGGTTTGAATGCGAGCAGTTGCGGCACGGCATCGCCGGCGCGATAGATGTCCTCGAACCCGAGCACCAGAATCACGCGCGCGGCGGGGCTGTGTACCAGCATCGCCTTCGCCTGCAGGACCATGGCGCAGGTGCCTTCGGAGCCGACCAGCGCCCGCGCCACGTTGAAACCGTTTTCGGGTAGCAACTGCTGCAGGTTGTAGCCGGACACGCGGCGACGAATGTTCGGAAAGCGCGCGCGGATATCGGCGCCGTATTCGTCGATCAACGCCTTGAGGCGCGCGTAGATTTCACCGCGCCGGCCGCCGGCGCGAATGATGTCCTGCAATTCATCCGGCGATGTCGGCCCGACCCAGAAGCGCGCACCGTCATAGGTCAACACTTCGAGCGCGGCGATGTTTTCTTCGGTCTTGCCCGACATGACCGAATGCGGGCCGCAGGAGTTGTTGCCGATCATGCCGCCCAGGGTGCAGCGGCTGTGCGTGCCGGGATCGGGGCCGAAGGTCAGGCCATGCGCTTCGGCCGCATCGCGCAACACATCGCAAATGACGCCGGGTTCGACGCGCGCCACCTTGTTCACTGCATCGATTTCGAGCACGCGATCGAGATACTTCGACGCATCGACGACGACCGCGACGTTGACCGACTGGCCGCACATCGACGTGCCGCCGCCGCGCGGCAGGATCGGCGCGCCGGCCGCATGACAGATACGCATCGTCTCGACGATGTCATCGACCGTTTTCGGAATGACGACGCCGATCGGGATCTGGCGATAGTTGGAGGCGTCGGCGCTGTAGAGCGCGCGACTGCCGTCGTCGAAACGCACTTC
>DATCWO010000288.1:0-11697 GCA_036566325.1 Burkholderiales bacterium
CGGTCTGATACTCGATCACGCGCGTCTCAAAGAAGTTGCGTTCTTTTTTTAGATCGATCATCTCGCTCATCCAGGGGAACGGGTTGTTCGCCCCTTGGAACAGCGTCTCAACTCCTATCTGTTGACAACGCCGATTCGCGATGTAGCGAAGATACTCTTTAAACATTGGTGCATTCAAGCCCAACACGCCACGCGGCATCGTATCTTCCGCATATCGGTACTCAAGATCAACTGCTTTACGCATCAACGATTGGATCTCTTCGCGAAATTCCGCGGTCCACAACTGCGGGTTCTCAAGTTTGATCTGGTTGATGAGGTCGATACCGAAGTTGCAATGCATCGATTCGTCGCGAAGGATGTACTGATACTGCTCGGCAGCGCCGGTCATCTTGTTCTGTCGGCCAAGCGCAAGAATCTGGGTGAAGCCAACATAGAAGAATAGGCCTTCCATGATGCATGCGAACACGATCAAACTCTTGAGCAGTTGCTGGTCCGTCTCGGGCGTGCCGGTCTTGAACGACGGGTCAGTCAGCGTGTCGATGAACGGAATCAGGAACTCGTCCTTGTCTCGAATGCTGGCGACCTCATGATAGGCGTTGAAAACTTCGCCCTCGTCCAACCCCAGGCTTTCGACAATGTATTGGTAGGCGTGGGTGTGAATCGCTTCTTCGAACGCCTGGCGCAACAGGTACTGGCGACATTCCGGCGCGGTGATATGACGATAGGTGCCCAGCACGATATTGTTGGCTGCCAGGGAATCCGCGGTGACGAAAAAGCCCAGATTGCGCTTGATGAGGCGTCGCTCGTCCTCGGTCAATCCGTTCGGATCCTTCCAGAGCGCAATGTCGCGGCTCATGTTGATTTCCTGCGGCATCCAATGGTTCGCGCAGGCCGAAAGGTATTTTTCCCACGCCCATTTATACTTAAACGGCACCAGTTGGTTCACGTCCGTTTTGGCGTTGATGACGAGTTTGTCTTCCACCCGAATGCGACGGAAACGCTCTTCACCCGGGGCATCGACGTCACTCGCCGCTGCTGCAGGCGCCGTCGATGTCGAAGCGGCTTGCCCGCCAAAGCGGCCCACGCTCGCCAGGTTCATTCCGCCCGCCTTCGGTTCATCTTCAAAGCTCAACATTTATTCCTCCACAGACTTCGCTGCCGCTCGCAGGCAGCTCCAATTATTGTTTGACGGCAAACTAACTCATCCCTCGTGCTACGCCTCCGGTGCCCGGCGCCGCCCTCTGCAGCGCACGCCACCAGTCATTGGCAAGCCTCGCAATCCGGGTTGTCGATGGAGCAGAACTTGGCCGCATCGGTTGCCTGATTCGTCATGCCGCCATCGGATGGCACGGCGTTCAGCGCGCCGGCTTTGACGGTGGATTTCTCTGCATGAGTGGCGCCCATCGCGCGCAGGTAATAGGTAGTCTTCAGGCCGCGCAACCATGCCAGCTTGTATGTCTCGTCCAGCTTCTTGCCGGAAGCATTGGCCATGTACAAATTGAGCGACTGCGCCTGGTCGATCCACTTCTGCCGACGCGATGCCGCCTCAACCAGCCACGAAGGATCGATTTCGAAGGCGGTGGCGTAGATCTGGCGCAATTCGTTCGGCACGCGATCGATGGGACCGAGATTGCCGTCGAAATACTTGAGGTCGGCGATCATGACCTCGTCCCACACGCCCATCTCCTTGAGATCGGCCACCAGGTAGTCGTTGACCACCGTAAATTCGCCGGAGAGGTTCGACTTAACGTACAGATTCTGGAACGTCGGTTCGATGGAAGCCGAAACGCCGATGATGTTGGCGATGGTCGCAGTCGGCGCAATCGCCAGGCAATTCGAGTTGCGCATGCCGTGCTCTTTGATGCGCTCGCGCAGGCTATCCCACTCCATGGTGGCGGATTGATCGACCTCGACGTACCCACCGCGCTCATCCTGCAGCAGATTGAGCGTATCTTGCGGCAGGATGCCGCGGTCCCACAGTGAACCTCTATAAGAGGCATAGCGGCCGCGCTCCTGCGCCAGTTCGGTGGACGCCCAGTAGGCGTAATAAGCCAGCGCTTCCATCGAGCGATCGGCGAATTCCACCGCCGCCGGCGACGCATACGGGATGCGCAGCTTGTGCAGGCAATCCTGGAATCCCATGATGCCCATGCCGACCGGCCGGTGCTTCAGGTTGGCATTACGTGCCTTGGCGACGGCGTAGTAATTGATGTCGATGACGTTGTCGAGCATGCGCATCGCGATGGAGACGGTGCGCTTGAGCTTCTCGTGATCGAGTTGGCCGTCCTTCAGGTGCGCCACCAGGTTGACCGAACCCAGGTTGCACACCGCGATTTCGCTGTCGTTGGTGTTGAGGGTGATTTCGGTACAGAGGTTGGAACTATGCACCACGCCCACATGTTGCTGCGGCGACCTGACGTTGCAGGGATCCTTGAACGTGATCCAGGGATGCCCGGTTTCGAACAGCATCGACAACATCTTGCGCCAGAGCTGAAGCGCCGGCACTTTCTTGTACAGCTTGAGCTCGCCGCGGGCCGCTTTGTCTTCGTAACCGAGATAAGCCCGCTCGAAGGCCGCCCCGAATTTCTCGTGCAGGTCGGGGCAGTCGGACGGCGAAAACAGGGTCCACTCACCGCTTTCCATGACCCGCTTCATGAACAGATCCGGCACCCAGTTGGCAGTGTTCATGTCGTGCGTGCGGCGGCGGTCGTCGCCCGTGTTCTTGCGTAACTCGAGGAATTCCTCGATGTCGAGGTGCCAGGTTTCGAGATACGAACACACCGCGCCCTTGCGTTTGCCCCCCTGGTTCACCGCGACAGCCGTGTCGTTCACCACCTTGAGAAATGGCACGACACCCTGTGACTTCCCGTTAGTGCCCTTGATGTGGCTGCCCAGCGCACGCACCGGCGTCCAGTCGTTACCCAGACCGCCGGCGTACTTGGCCAGCAACGCATTTTCCTTGATCGCTTCGTAAATCCCGTCTAGATCGTCGGCAACCGTCGTCAGATAGCAACTCGACAGCTGCGACCGACGCGTTCCGGAGTTGAACAGCGTTGGCGTCGAACTCATGAAGTCGAAGGACGACAGCACGTTGTAGAACTCGATGGCGCGCGCTTCGCGGTCGATTTCCTGAATCGCCAGGCCCATCGCGACGCGCATGAAGAAAGCTTGCGGCAGTTCGATACGGCTGTCTTCGATATGCAGGAAATAACGGTCGTACAGCGTCTGCAGGCCTAGGTAGCCGAACTTCAAATCCCGCGCGGCATCGATCGCGGCGCCCAGTTTCCCAAGATCGTAGCGGCCAAGCTCTTCATCCAGCAGTTCCGCCTCGATTCCCTTCCGGATGAATTGCGGGAAATACTCCCCATACCGGGTCGCCATCTCCGCTTGCGACGCTTCTTCGCCCAACACTTCGCGACGGATGGTGTTCAACAACAACCGCGCGGTGACAAAAGAATAGGCGGGTTCTTTTTCGATCAACGCGCGCGCTGACAGAATGGCCGATTTCCGCACTTCCTCCATCGGCACGCCGTCATACAGATTCTTCAAGGTCTCTTCGAGGATGATCCCCGGCTGGACGGCATCGCCCAGGTCGGCGCAGGCCGAATGGATCAAATCGGTCAGGCCGTCCATATTCAAGGCACGGCGCTCGCCGTTCTCGAGCACGTGCAACACCGGTTTGGCGGCCGCCTTGGATTTCTTCTGCGCCGACTCCTGCGCCCTCACTTGCGCCCGCTTTTCACGATAGAGCACGTACGCACGCGCCACATCATGTTCACCGGAGCGCATCAGCGCCAGTTCGACCTGGTCCTGGATATCTTCGATATGAACGGTGCCGCCGGCCGGTTGACGACGCATCAGCGCACTGACCACCAGATCGGTGAGTTGGGTGACTAGCTCACGAATGCGCGCCGACGCGGCGCCCTGACCACCATTGACCGCGAGAAAAGCTTTGGCCATCGCGATTGAGATCTTGCCCGGCTCGAAACCGACCACCGAGCCGTTGCGGCGAATGACCTTGTATTGCGAGAGCACGGATTCGGTGACGCCTGGTTCTGACGACTCCGGGAGACTGGCGGCGATCAGGGATTGGGACGACGCGATTTCACCGACATGCAGCATTGGGATGTCTCCTCTCTATCTATGTATGAACTAGGGTTGCTGATTCGAACCCCGCGCTCCCGCCTGCTCCTCTTTCGGCGAGAACCACTATATATAGTATGCGGCTCGGCGTTTCGAACTGATTCTAGTGCGCACCCTTTGGAGACGCAACAACTTACCGCATCATTTTTTTCGTCAGGAGAATTTGTGGCGGAATGCGCGCGCCAACGCGTGCGCAAGGCGGAACAGATCAGGAGGGTGCGGAGAGAAGGGTGCGAAATCGGTCCCAGTCGAACGCTTCGCCCGGATCGGTCTTGCGGTCGGGCGCGATGTCGGAATGCCCGACGATGTCGACTAGTGGATAGCGCTGCCGCAATGCGAAAGTGAGTTGCGCCAGGCTGGCGTACTGCGCATCGGCGTAGGGCACATGATCGGTGCCCTCCAATTCGATACCGATCGAGAAATCATTGCATCGTTCCTGCCCGCGCCAGCGCGACACGCCGGCATGCCATGCACGCTGGTTGCAGCAAACGAACTGCAGCACACGGCCGCTGCGGCGAATATAGAAATGCGCCGAGACGCGCGCACCGCGCAGTGTTTCGAAATACGGATGCGCCGTGCAATCCAGGGTATTGGTGAATAGGCGTGCAACTTCATCGCCGCCGAACCGATCGGGCGGCAGGCTGATGCCGTGAATGACGAGCAGGGAAATCTCAACATCGCCTGGCCGCGCATCGAAGTTCGGCGAGGGAATATACGGTCCGCCGGTCAGCACACCGTTTTCACCAATGGTCATGCGAGTGAGGGTCGGAGAGATGGCGGCCTCAATGAATGTTGAGTCGCTCCATCCGGTAGCGCAACGCCCGGAAGGTAATGCCCAGCAGCTTTGCCGCCGCGGTGCGATTGAAGCGGGTCTTATCCAGCGCTTCCATAATGGCGCTCCGTTCCACGCGGTCGAGGTAGTCCTGCAGCGGCCACTTGGCATCCGGCGCAAGCGCCTCTTCGAATAGCCGCGGCGGCGCAAGCTGCAAGTCGTCTGCGTGAATCTCGGCGGCGGCGGACAGCGCAACCGCGCGCTCCAGCACATTCTCGAGTTCACGTATGTTGCCCGGAAAATCGTAGGCGACCAGCGCCTGCTGCGCCGGCTTGGTGAGGTGCGGCGCTTCGTTCCCGGCATCCGCCGCCAGCCGTCGCAGAATTGCATGGCTCAGCAACGGAATGTCTTCGCGGCATTCGCGCAGAGATGGCATGCGCAGCTCGATCACGTTGAGTCGGTAGTAAAGATCCTGGCGAAACTTGCCGGATTCGACCAATGCACCGAGGTTCTGATGAGTGGCGCAGATGATCCGCACGTCGACCGCATCCTCGGCCGTTGCGCCGACTTTGCGCACCCGCTTCTCTTGAATCGCACGCAGAAGTTTCACCTGCATGGCCAGCGGCAGATCGGCCACTTCATCGAGAAACAGTGTTCCGCCATGGGCGGCCTGAAAAAAACCATCATGATCGGCCTCAGCACCGGTAAAGGCGCCTTTTCGATAGCCGAAGAACTCACTTTCCATCAGATTTTCTGGAATCGCGCCGCAATTCACCGGCACAAATGATTGATCACGCCGCGCACCATTGTCATGAATGAGGCGAGCCGCCAATTCCTTTCCACTCCCCGACTCACCCGTCAAATACACCGGCGCCTGGCTGCGGGCAAGTTTGGCAATCATGCTCTTGACGTGCTGAATCGGCGGGCTTTCACCCAGCATCTGACGCTCGCCATCGGCTTTGGGCTGCTCCTTCTCCGGCAGCGACAGCGCGGACTTCACCAGCGCCCGCAATTGCTCGAGCGTAAGCGGCTTGCTCACATAATCGAACGCTCCCGCCTTCAACGCAGCTACCGCGTTCTCCGTACTGCCATGCGCGGTAATAACCGCAACCGGCAGATCTACGCAATTGGCGCTGATGTAGCGCACGAGTTCGAGACCTTCGCCATCGGGCAACCGCATGTCGGTAAGGCAAAGCGCAAAAGATTCAGCGCGCAGATAAGCCAGCGCTTCTTCAATGCAGCCGGCGCTGCGCACATTGAGCCCCATGCGCAGCAAGGTCAGTTCCAGCAATTCGCGAATATCGGCCTCGTCGTCAACGACGAGGACGTTGGTTTCAGCGTTGCTGCGCCGATCGCGATTCAATGTGGTGTGTGCGGCCATACGATGCAAAAGTCGGCGCCCTTGTCGCGCGCTATATATTCAAGTCGGGCGCCATTGGCGCCGCAAAGCTCTCGGGCAATGTATAACCCGAGTCCGGTGCCCGAACTATAGGTGGTAAAGAACGGTTCGAACAACTGCGGTTGCAGGGATTTCGGCACGCCGCCGCCGTCGTCGATGATATGAAGCGCCACGCACTCCGGAGTCCGCGACAACTGAATCAACACGCTACCGGGTTGATGCGCGGAATGCCGCCAGGCATTTCGAACCAGGTTCCACAGCACCTGATAAAGATGTACGCGATCGAACTCGACCACGACGCGATCGGTATCCACCAAGCGGATACCCGCCTCGTCCATGCCTACGTTTTCAGCAAACTCGGCGACGAATGACTCAAGAAATGCGTCGAGCCGCAACGACTCCCGTTGTGCACGATCGCGCCGATTCAGTTCCAGCACGTCGTGCACCATCCGCTCCAGCCGCGCCGCGTTGTCGCGAATAATGCGCGTCAACCGAAGCCGCTGCGGCACCCGATTCTCTTCTTCCATCAGATCGGCGGCATGCACGATGGCGGACAGCGGGTTTCGAATCTCGTGCGCGATGTTGGCGGTCAGGCGCCCTAGGGCGGCAAGCTTGTGTTGGCGCGCCCGCTCTTCCAGTTTCGATTCGTCCTCGAGGTAAATGACGCTGCCACCACCAGCCGGCATGCCTGCGTCAAGGAAACGAGCGCGTGCCCGCTTGCCCGACGCCGGAAATTCGATCTGCTCCTTGTTCGGGCCGACGCCGCTACGCCAGCGCTGCAAGGCGGCGGCCAGCGGTTCCGCCTGCCGGGCAACATCCACACCTCCAGTCATCGGGCCCAGCAGTGCTTCCGCCTGAGGGTTGAACTGCCGTATCGCGCCAGAAGGGTCCACCACCACAACGCCGTCCTGCGCATCCTGAATGATCAACTCATTGACACGTAGTTGATTGGCAAGGCGGATGCCTCGCTCTCGTGCAATGTCTTCGTTCGCGACTACCCGCTTGGCAAGGAAATTAGTAATCAACGCCGTCACAAAAAACGCGATCGAAATCAATCCCGGCTGAACAAAGGTGGCTGGGCTGACTTCTGTGGACAGCACACGCACCAGATGCTCAGTCAGCACGGCGATGGTCGCGAGCGCTGCGTAGAACAAAATCATGCGCCCGTGGCTCACTAGCGCCGCACCTGCCAAGGAGATCAGCAACATCAGCGCCAAACCGCTCCGATATCCTCCACTCGCGTGCAAGAGGAGCGTGATGGCGACGATATCCAGCAGCACTTGCGCCGTCAGGTGCGCATTGAAATGCCCCTTGAATCCAAGCAGCAACGCATGTAACCCAACGCCGCAGGCAAAGTAAACGACCGACGCGCCGAAAAACAGGCGCGGGTTTTCATTACCAAAATTGAAGATGTCGCCGAATTGAGTGGTCGAAAGAAGAAACAGCAGGGCCAGTGCCACGCGATAGGCGTTGAAGTACGCCAGGGATGTCCAATAGGAATTGGATACCTTCATGGTCGGCGGTCGATAAGCCGCTGCGCTGATCGATGTCACGTTCGGCACGGACATCTTATCGAGAGGCGAGACGGCGATGCTGCTCCGAGCAGTAGTAATTGCCACGCTCTTCCACCGCTTCTGATACCGGCAGATACAAACCGCATTGCGTGCAATTCACCATGCGCTCAGCATCGCGGCTCGGTGAAGGCGTACTTCTACGATCTTTCGACCGAATGATCTTGCGCACCCAGAAGACGAGTGCGATCGCCAGGAGAAGAAATAGCAATTTGCCCATGTGGGCGGCCCCTCGTTTGTTCGGCCAGCGAGGCGCTGATCGAAGGAGCCGGCATTATACGAGGGAGAAACAAGCGTCGCCCGTCAGGAATACACCATTTAGACAACCATAAGGTTACGACGGAACTGGCTGGGTGTGCAGCCCAGGTGCTGCACGAAGAACCGCGTGAAGTGCGCCGGCGCGCTGAATCCAAGCTCTTCCGACAGCGTGGACAGCATGATGCCCGGCGCGCTCATAGCGCGTAGCGCATACGCAACACGCTCTTCATCGATGACATGTTGCGGCGAAACACCAATGCATCGCTTGAATTGCCGAAAGAAATGCGACCGCGACATGCCCGAGCCTGCGGCCAGGGATTCTATTTTGATGCCTTGTATGGCCGAGCTGCGCAGGCTCTCGAAGGCACGGCGCACCCGAAAGTCGACGGAAGATCGCTCGCCACCTGAGCGCCCATCGCCCGCATATCTGATACGCACCGTATCGATCAACTGTTCGATCTTCAGCTGTATCGTTTCCAATCGGGCCATCGGCTGATCGAACATCAGCGCGACCAGGTCGTCAAGCTGCACGCGCATATCAAGATCGATCGTCGCGGCGTTCTGCGAAAATGTAAACGCAACCTCCGAATCTGCCTTCATGTTTACGTCGAGCAGTGAAGGCTCGATCAGCAGCGTCACCAGCGTGCTTGGCTGATCAGACATCTTGGTGCGTGAATGCGGTGTCCATGGATCCAGCAGCAGCATATCCCCAACCCTGAACGGAACTGGCCGCTCGTCTACGTTCACGACGAGATCGGCGCCGCCCAGATGGAACAGCACGCTCGGTTCTTTATATGTATGCGAATTAACAGGTCGGCTGAACGCGCCGGCCGACAGACGGCCAAAACGACCCATTACGGTGGATACTTTTTCTTTCATAGTGTCTCCCCAGCAGCTGAGGAAAAATTTATAAGGGCTGTTGGTGGAGGTCAATGGTTCAGGGTAGGCCTGAAGGCTAGTCCTAACACCGAATCGACTTTCCGCGCACAGAGTGCTACCCATGCCGTAGATGTTCGGTTGCGGCGCCAGCGCGCTTATTCCACGCGCACCTTCATGCGCTTTGGAGCCCTCGTTCCCGGCACCGATCGCGAAGAAGATGTTCTTCAGTAAGGCGGATGGAGATCAGTCGCACGCAATACCATTGCGCAAATATTCACGAATCGCGCAAATGGCCGCTACAAAGGATTTGCGATAAGCGCCGTCGTGCGCAAAATGGCGTCGGCCGGTGGCATCCCTGAATTGCGCCGCGCTTCGATACACGCGCAATGTTTGCACAGCGTATTCGCGCGCAGCGGCAACGCCATCACGTCGAGCGACGATAGAGATCTGCGATCTCACGCGCAGTTCCAATTTCGCGGCATACACCCTTAAAAAATCAGCTTGGTCGAAACTTAAACTTGCATTTCGACGGTCCGATCCCTTAACCCAAACCAGTCCGAAATTACTCGATGCACCGAGCTGCGCCCGCTCATACCACGGTTTCTCAAACCGCCGATGAGGATATTGATGCCACGCGATTACGTATGCGCAATCGATTTGTGGCTGGGCATCTCCCGTTTCCACCAACCTGCACGAAGCATCGCTGAATCAGCGAAAACCAATTCTCTGCACCCAGGTTTCGACTGTGTCGCTGCTGTTCATGTCTGCGCTGACTAGACCATCAACCATAAACGTCGGTGTCGTGTGGATGCCATTCTGCCGAGCGTACTTGGCGTGCCACTTCATCTCGCGGTTGAGTTCGGGCAACTCGAAGGGCGCTGATACTTGAATGCCGCTGTAACGCTCAATAAGACTCAGGATACCGCGGATCGACTGCTCCAGATTGGGACCCGAACAGTGGTTTGTCAGCACGAATTCTTCGCGGTGCGCGAAGACCGCTGCCATAACCGCCTTGGCGGCCGACTTGCCCCCGGCGGTAGTGGAGGCCGCGAGTATGGCGCGCGTAACCACGGGCGAGAACAAGTGCCAAGGTTGCGAAAGTAGACGGATTTTGATTCTCAGTCTGTCTTCCCCGGCCTGTACGAGGAGTTCGTCGAGCTTGTCGAAGGCCTTTGCTGAAAAAGGACAGGTCGGCTCGAGGAATACTTCGAGTCCCTTGCTGCCATGGCCCCAGACCATTGGGTCTGCTTTCCACTTGGAATCGACGGTGTTCACTTCAACCTATCTCCGGCGAGGATAAAGCGCGTGGGTAACCCCTCAGGCGTTAGCCGCCCTCATCAATATATTTGTTTTACGTTGATCTGCAGGGACTCGAAGCCATTCTGTGCCGGAGCGCCTATATGCACAACGGGGCAGCAACGGGGCGTTGCAATGCGGACGACCACTCCAAATCGACAGCAAAAATCTCCGCACTGCCGAATAAAGTGCTTGGTGGATTTGGAGCAAAGTCCGTCTGACTTTTGCTCCAATCGGCCGCAACGCAGAACCTAAGTTACTGTTCTACATCGACCGATTGGGCGGGTAGGAGGATTCGAAACTCCGACTCCTGCGCCCCGAATCCGTCCCAGTCCATTCTGCATACGAGCACCCAACGTGCAACAACTCACATGCTCGGTACATGCACCCTTATATTCAGTGCTGGCATGTGATATATCAAATTACGCATGTGATATATCACTTTGCACATTTCTTAATGAATGGAGACGATGATGATCGAGCGCATTACTGCAGCAGGTTCTTTTTGGGAAGCGCCCTACTCCCACGCTGTCCGAGCCGGCAATTTCCTCTTTATTACAGGCCAAATGCCGGTGGATCCAGATACCGGCAAATATGTGGTGAATGAGATTGAGGCTCAGTCGCGCCGTGTTATGGACAATCTGCTGTTGGTTTTGAAGAAGGCCGGCATGGCGGCGTCCGACGTCGTGAGCGCGCGCGTTTTCCTTACCGACATGCGCGACTACGACGTTTTCAATCGCGTGTACGCCGAGTACATGGGTAAGCACCTGCCTGCTCGTACCTGTATCGGTGTGACCGCGCTCGCCGGGGGCGCGAGCGTTGAAGTCGATCTGATCGCTTACAAAGACTAACAAGGCTAAGACAAAACAAAGCGCCGTTCGCCAATAAGAAACGGCCAGAGGAGACTAAAAGTGACTACAAATCTTGCGCAGGAAGACCGCCCGCTTATCGTTGAAGCGGGCGGCATCGAGTACGTCGAAGAGGACCAGCGACACGGTCGCCCGAGTAATCAGTTCACGATACGCTTTTCCCCTGTCATTTACCTTGCCCCCATATTTCTCGGCGGGGCCGCGATTCCGTTGGGACTGGGCCTGACGGGCAGCATCACTGCAATTCTATTGGCGAACTTTTTGGGTGCACTCGCGACAGGGATATGCGCGGGTATGGGACCGAGGCGCGGTATGCCTCAATTGGCAATGAGTCGATCGTCCTTTGGCTATATCGGCAATTACATACCAGCCATCCTCGCATCGATTCTCTTCGTTGGTTACTTCACGATCGGCACAATTGTCGGCGCAAAGTCCCTGGCATACCTCTCCGGCATGCCATATGCGCCACTTGCCGTCATCGTGGGCATCGCAAGCATCCTTCTTGCCGTC
>DATCWO010000303.1:0-5960 GCA_036566325.1 Burkholderiales bacterium
CGCCACCGCCCAGTGATATTTGTAGCCGAGATTGTCTTTCACCAGTTGCGCGATGCGCGGGCCGACGCCGCCGAGTTGCACATGGCCGAATGCGTCGCGTGTGCCGCCTTCGGCGAGGAAGCGACCGTCCGCATCCTTGAGGCCTTCGGACACGGCAATGGCACACCAGCCGACACGCTTGACCGTCTTCTGCACACGAGCGAGAAACTTCGCCTCGTCAAACGGCACTTCGGGAAACAGCAGAATCTGCGGCGCCTCATCCTCCGTTTCGGCAGCGAGTCCGCACGCCGCGGTGATCCAGCCGGCGTGGCGGCCCATCACCTCGAGCACAAACACCTGCGTGGAAGTGGAGTGCATGGACGCCACATCGAAACCCGCTTCGCGGATGGA
Organism: Burkholderiales bacterium; assembly: GCA_036566325.1. GTDB lineage: Bacteria > Pseudomonadota > Gammaproteobacteria > Burkholderiales > SG8-39 > ZC4RG42. The sequence continues at coordinate 391 of DATCWO010000303.1, forward strand.
GGTCGCGACGTACTTCGCCACCGAACCGAAACCGGGGCAGTTGTCGGTCAGCGCCAGATCGTTGTCCACCGTCTTCGGTACGCCGATGCACGCCACCGGATAACCGAGCTCCGCACCGATGCGCGAAAGCTTCCACGCCGTGTCCATCGAATCGTTGCCGCCGTTGTAGAAGAACGTGCCGATGTCATGCGCGCGAAAAACGTTGATCAGTCGCTCGTATTGCGAGCGATCTTCCTCAATGGATTTCAGCTTGAAGCGTGCCGAGCCGAATGCGCCGCCGGGCGTATGGCGCAACGCCGCGATTGCACGCGCCGACTCCTTGCTGGTGTCGATCAGATCTTCGTTCAGCGCGCCGACGATGCCGTTGCGCGCCGCATAGACCTTGCCGATCTTGCCCTTCGCGGCGCGCGCGGTTTCGATTACGCCGCAAGCGCTGGCGTTGATGACGGCGGTGACACCGCCGGACTGGGCATAGAGGACATTCCTGGGTTTGGCCATGGCGACCTCCATTGGAAACTACATTTCACACGGCGCGTCGACTTTGGGGCGACACGCGAAACAACTCAGCGCAACGCCGCCAGCACCGCCTCGCGAATCGCATCGACACTGCCGACGCCTTCGATACGACGATACTTGGGTGCTTGCGCATCGCCGGTGGCGGCCCACTTCGAGTAATAGTCGACCAGCGGGCGCGTCTGCTGGCGATACACCTCCAACCGCTTGCGCACCGTTTCTTCCTTGTCGTCGTCGCGCTGGATGAGATCCTCGCCAGTTACGTCGTCCTTGCCGGCAACTTTGGGCGGATTGAATTGAGTGTGGTAGGTGCGACCGGAAGCCGGGTGCACGCGCCGACCGATCATGCGTTCGATGATGCTCGCGTCGTCTACGTCGATTTCCACCACATAGTCGAGCGCCACCTTCGCGTCCTTCAACGCTTCAGCCTGCGGAATGGTGCGCGGGAAGCCATCGAACAGATAGCCGTTCTGGCAATCGGGCTCGCGCAGGCGGTCCTTCACCAGACCGATGATGATGTCGTCGGATACGAGTTGACCCGCATCCATGATTTTTTTCGCCGCGATTCCCAGCGACGTGCCGGCCTTGACCGCAGCGCGCAGCATGTCGCCGGTGGAAATCTGTGGAATGTCGTAGCGTTCCTTGAGGAACGCTGCCTGCGTGCCTTTGCCCGCACCGGGGGGGCCGAGAAGGATCAGTCGCATGATTGCCTTTCTGTTCTTACCAACGATTCAAAAAAAGTGATGACGCGCCTAGTCTGCCTTGCCGAACAGGGCACGCGTGCGCTCCAGATCTTCAGGCGTATCCACGCCCGCGGGCGGCGCGGTGTCGGTGATGACCATTGCGATGCGATAGCCGTGCCAGAGCGCGCGCAGTTGTTCGAGCGATTCGAAACGCTCGATCGGCGCCGGCGCCAGTCGCGTATAGGCGCGCAAAAACGCGGCCCGATAAGCGTAAATACCAAGGTGACGATAGGCCGCCAAACCTGCAGGCATGTCCCGTGAATTTTCGACACCACGGTCCGCGAACGCATCCCGCGCGTAGGGAATCGGCGCACGGCTGAAATACATGGCGTAGCCGGCGCGGTCGCACACCACCTTGACGACGTTCGGATTAAACATGTCGGCGGCATTGTCGATCGCATGGCAGGCGCTGGCGATCGCCGCATCGGGATGCCGCGCCAGCGTTTGCGCGAGTCGGCCGATCAGCGCCGGCGGGATCAGCGGTTCGTCACCCTGCACGTTGACGACAATGGCTTCGTCATCGAGCTTGAGTGCATCGACAACCTCTGCGATGCGATCGGTGCCCGAGGGATGATCCGCACGCGTGAGCAGCGCATCGACGCCATGCTGTCGCGCCGCCGCGGCAATCGCTTCGTGATCGGTCGCGATGAGGACGGCGACCGCGCCGCTGTTGCGCGCCTGTTCAGCGACACGCACCACCATCGGTTTGCCTGCGATATCGGCCAATGCCTTGGCCGGCAGACGCGTCGACGCGTAGCGCGCGGGAATGACGACAGTGAACGGAACGCCCGACATCGCCGGGTTTATTCGATTTCTTCGGTCGGGTCGAGCTTGCGCGCTTCTTCTTCCAGCATGACCGGAATGCCGTCGCGAATGGGAAACGCGAGGCGATCGGGCTTGCAGATGAATTCGCCTTCGGCCTTGCGATACACGAGGGGGCCCTTGCACAACGGGCAGACGAGGATATCAAGCAGTCGCGGATCCATGCAGTCGGGTCTCAATCAGGTCAGCCAGCGCGGGGTCGACAACCGCCTCGATGCGCAAGGCGACGAGATCGGTGCGACCGAATGCGCGGCATTTTACTGCATCCTTCTCCGTCATCAGTACCGTATCGCAGTCGTCGAAGCGCAGATCTTCGCTGCGATAGCGGTGATGATCCGGAAACGCGTGCGCGACGAAGCGCAAACCCAGCGCCTCCAACTGGCGAAAGAACCGCTCCGGATTGCCGATGCCGGCGACCGCATGCAGCCGTTTCGCGCGCAGATCGCCGAGCGAAACCGACTGCTCAGGATCATGAATCGGATAGAACCCCGCCACGTCGAAGCGCATGGCATAGGCGCCGGCTCGCTGCGTGCCGTTGGTGACGGTCGCATCGACACGACGCGACGCCGCTTCGCGCAGCGGCCCGGCGGGCAGAAGCCGACCATTGCCCATACCGCGCTCGTCTTCCACGGCGATTTCGAAATCGCGCACCAGCGCGTAATGCTGCAATCCGTCATCGCACACCAGCACATTGCATTGCGGATGCGCGGCCAGCAAAGCGCGCCCCGCTGCCACGCGGCGGCGACCGATCCATACCGGTACACCGCTGCGTTCGGCCAGCAACGCCGGCTCGTCGCCGACTTCGACTGGATCGGCGCCGGACAAGACCGCGCGCGGCGTTTCGTTCTGCCCTTGATAGCCGCGCGAAAGAATGCCGGGACGCCAGCCGCGCGCACGCAGTTGCGCGACCAGCCACAGCACCAGCGGCGTCTTGCCTGCGCCGCCGGCGACGAGATTGCCGACCACGATGACCGGCACGGCCAGATGTTCACGCTTCAGCAGGCCGCGGCGATAAGCCGCCCGGCGTGTAGCCGCGATGATGCCGAACAGAAGAGAAAAGGGAAGGAACAGCAGTGCGAGCGGCGAACGCCTATACCAGAGACGGTGCGCGAACGCGACGACACGTGGCTTCATGCGAGGCACCGGCGCAGAGTGCGCCGCCCGGCCCGCGCGTTCATGCGCACCGCTTACTTGCCGGAGGTCTGCGTAGTGAACGTGACATGCGTGTAGCCGGCCATGCGCGCCGCCTCCATGACATGCACCACGGCCTGATGCGTCGCCTTCGCGTCGGCGTTGATAATCACGACCGGATCCTTCAGGTCGCCCGCGGCGCGACGCATGGCATCACTCAGCGCCGCGACGTTGGTGAACGGCACGGCCGTTCGATCGACGGTGTACATGCCGGACGCGTTGACGGCGATATTGATTTCATTCGGCCGTTCGGCTTGCCGTTCCGCGTCCGCCGTCGGCAGATTGATTTGCAGTTCGGCGTATTTCGAATATGTCGTCGTGATCATCAGAAAGATCACGATCACGAGCAAGACGTCGATCAGCGGAACCAGATTGATGTCCGGATCTTCCTTGTAGGTATTGCGAAATTTCATTCGCGTCTCAGTCCGGGCGATTGCCGAGCAGGATGTCGGCCAGACGTGCGGCCTGTTGCTCCATGGTCATGACGAAGCTTTCCACCTTGCCGCGGAAATGACGGAAGAAAATCGTCGCTGGAACTGCGATGAGAATACCGAAGCCGGTGTTGTAGAGCGCGACGGAAACGCCGTGCGCGATCTGTTCGGGGCTGGTCGCGCCGCCGGCGACCGGCGCCTGCGCACCGAAGATTTCGATCATGCCGACGATAGTGCCGAACAGGCCCATCAGCGGGCTGATGGAGGCGATGGTGCCCAGCGTGGTGAGAAAGCGCTCCAGATCATGCGTGACCGCGCGACCTTCCTCCTCGATGGCCTCCTTCATTATCGGACGCGGCGCCTTGTGCGTGCGCAATCCTGCCGCCAGCACGCGCCCGAGCGGCGAATCCTGGTACACGGCATCGACGAGTTGTTGTGTGACACCCTGCTTGCGATAGGCCTCGACCACCTTGTCGAACAATGATTGGGGGATGATTTTTTCCCTGCGCAGCACGATCAGCCGCTCGATGATGAGCGCGACCGCAATCACGGATGCGACAAGCAAGAACCAGATTGGCCATCCGGCGGCGCGAATAAGTTCGAACACGCACTCACTCCCTACTGAACAAGGTGGGTGAATGTAGCGGCGGCGGATGGATGAATCAAGCTACAAAAGCGCGTTGCGCGCACGGATCGATGCGAAATACGCGTCGGCATTCGGTGCAAAACGAATCTCGGGACTTGACAGATTTGCGAACAGCGCCTTATCCACAGATGCTGTGGATAAGGTTGTGCATAGTCTGTCAGCACACGCGCTAAGTAGGTTGCCTATAAAGGATTTTTCTATTGTGATCAATTTGTGACCTCCAAAAATACTTTTTCTTTTCAATTATTTATGCAACGCGTCGCAGGGGGTCCAACAATCGTGCAGCTAATCCGCAAGAGTCATGCCCCTTTGTGGATATATTCGCCCGTCCGACCGTTGAAAGGCTCATGCGCTTCGCCGCGTCGATTGGTGCGAAAGGTGTGAGAACGGGCCGCTTTACGTAGAATCCACCGATGTCCGACGACCTCTTCACAATGCGTGCACCCAGCGCCGCAACCACCGAAATCCTCAGCGTTTCGGCGCTCAATCGCAGCATTCGCGACTTACTGGAGCATCGCTTTCCACTCACCTGGGTGGCCGGCGAAATTTCCAACCTGACGTCTGCCCGTTCCGGACACTGGTATTTCTCGTTGAAAGACGACAGCGCGCAGGTGCGCTGCGTGATGTTCCGGCATCGCGCCCAATATCTGAACTGGCAACCGCGCGAAGGCATGCACGTCGAAACGCGCGCACTGGTCACGCTTTACGAAGCGCGCGGCGACTTCCAGCTCAACATCGAGTTCATGCGCCAGGCCGGCCAGGGCGCCCTGTACGAAGCCTTCGTGCGACTGCGCGATCGACTGGCCGCGGAAGGGCTGTTCGACGCGGAGCTGAAGCGCGAACTGCCGCCGTACCCGCGCGCCATCGGCGTCGTCACATCGCTGCACGCAGCGGCATTGCGCGATGTGCTGACGACGCTCAGGCGCCGCAATCCATCCATTCCGGTGATCGTCTATCCAACTTCGGTCCAGGGCGACGCCGCGCCGGAGGAGATCGTCGCCGCGATGCATACCGCCAGCCGACGTGCGGAGGTCGATGCACTGATTCTGTGTCGTGGCGGTGGCAGCATCGAGGATCTGTGGGCCTTCAACAACGAAGCGGTCGCGCACGCCATTCGCGCCTGCGCCATGCCGGTCGTTTGCGGCGTCGGGCACGAGACGGATTTCACCATCGCCGATTTCGCCGCCGATCAGCGCGCGCCTACGCCCACTGCCGCGGCCGAAC
>DATCWO010000089.1:0-6307 GCA_036566325.1 Burkholderiales bacterium
GCGTCCGCTGGTGACCGTGGGCGAGAAGATCGCCAAGGGCGATGTGGTGGCGGACGGCGCGTCCACCGACATGGGCGAACTCGCGCTGGGGCAGAACATGCTCGTCGCGTTCATGCCCTGGAACGGCTACAACTTCGAAGACTCGATCCTGATCTCCGAAAAAGTCGTGGCCGACGATCGTTACACCTCGATCCATATCGAGGAACTGACCGTCGTTGCGCGCGATACCAAGCTTGGACCGGAAGAGATCACGCGCGACATCTCGAACCTGTCGGAAGGGCAACTCGCCCGTCTGGATGAGTCGGGCATCGTGTACATCGGCGCGGAAGTCGAAGCCGGCGACGTGCTGGTCGGCAAGGTCACGCCGAAGGGCGAAACCCAGCTCACGCCGGAAGAAAAACTGCTGCGCGCGATTTTCGGCGAGAAGGCGTCGGACGTGAAAGACACCAGTCTGCGCGTCCCGTCGGGCATTAGCGGTACGGTCATCGATGTGCAAGTCTTCACCCGCGAAGGCATCGAGCGTGACAAGCGCGCGCAACAGATCATCGACGATGAACTGAAGCGCTATCGCAACGACCTGCAGGATCAACTGCGCATTGTCGAAGGCGACACTTTCGGTCGTATCGAACGTCTGCTGCTGAACAAGAGCGCCGCCAAGGGTCCGAAGCTGGCCAAGGGCACCAAGATCACGGCCGAGTATCTGGCCGAGTCCGATCGCTACAAGTGGTTCGAAATCAGCCTGACCGACGAAGATGCGCAAGCGCAACTCGAAGGATTGAAGGACAGCCTGGCAAAGATGCGCGAAGGCTTCGACAAGATGTTCGAAGTGAAAAAGCGCAAGCTGACCCAGGGCGACGAACTGCCGCCCGGCGTGCAGAAAATGGTCAAGGTGTATGTGGCGGTGAAGCGCCGCATTCAGCCTGGCGACAAGATGGCCGGCCGCCACGGTAACAAGGGTGTGATTTCGAAAATCGTGCCGATCGAAGATATGCCGTACATGGCGGACGGTACGCCGGTCGACGTGGTGCTCAACCCGCTCGGAGTCCCGTCGCGGATGAACGTCGGGCAGATTCTTGAAACCCACCTTGGCTGGGCAGCGAAGGGTCTGGGCCTGCGCATCGGCGAAATGCTGAAGCGTCAGGCGAATGTGACCGAGGTGCGCAACTTCCTCGATCGCATCTACAACAGCAACGGCAAGCCGGAGGATCTCAGTCAGCTGAACGACGACGAAATTCTCGGCCTGGCGAAAAACCTGCGCGAAGGCGTGCCGTTCGCAACCGCGGTGTTCGACGGCGCGAAGGAAGGAGAGATCAAGGACATGCTTGAACTCGCCGGCCTGCCGCGCACCGGCCAGGTGACCCTGCATGACGGCCGCACTGGCGATCAGTTCGACCGTCAGGTGACCGTCGGTTACATGCACGTGCTGAAACTGCATCACCTGGTGGACGACAAGATGCACGCGCGTTCCACCGGACCATACAGTCTGGTCACGCAGCAACCGCTGGGTGGCAAGGCGCAGTTCGGCGGTCAGCGCTTCGGCGAAATGGAAGTGTGGGCGCTGGAAGCGTACGGCGCCGCGTACACCCTGCAGGAAATGCTGACGGTCAAATCCGATGACATCACCGGCCGGACCAAGGTGTACGAAAACATCGTCAAGGGCGATCACAAGATCGACGCCGGCATGCCGGAATCCTTCAACGTGCTGGTGAAGGAAATCCGCTCGCTGGGTATCGATATCGACCTGGAACGGTATTAAGAAAGAATGACGGGGTCGCCGACGCGACCCCGTTACCAAGATTTTAGGTTTGTTTTAGTGCAGCACTCTCAACGGAGTGAGTGAAACATGAAAGCACTGCTCGATCTGTTCAAACAGGTAACGCAGGAAGAAGAGTTCGACGCGATCAAGATTGGTCTGGCGTCGCCCGAGAAAATCCGTTCGTGGTCGTACGGCGAAGTGAAGAAGCCGGAAACGATCAATTACCGGACATTCAAGCCCGAACGCGACGGTCTGTTCTGCGCCAAGATTTTCGGGCCGATCAAGGATTACGAGTGCTTGTGCGGCAAGTACAAGCGCCTCAAGCATCGCGGCGTGATCTGCGAGAAATGCGGCGTCGAGGTGACGCTGGCGAAAGTGCGTCGCGAGCGCATGGCCCATATCGAACTGGCTTCGCCCGTCGCGCATATCTGGTTCCTGAAATCGCTGCCGTCGCGTCTGGGCCTGGTGCTCGACATGACACTGCGCGACATCGAGCGCGCGTTGTATTTTGAAGCATTCGTCGTCACCGATCCCGGCCTGACGCCGCTCAAGCGCGCGCAACTGCTGACCGAAGACGACTATCTCGCCAAAGTGGAAGAGTTCGGCGATGACTTCCAGGCGCTGATGGGTGCCGAAGGCATTCGGGAGCTGCTGCGCTCGCTCGACTCGAACCACGAGATCGAGCAACTGCGCAAGGATCTGGAAGCGACCAGCTCCGACACCAAGATCAAGAAACTTGCCAAGCGCCTGAAGGTGCTCGAAGGTTTCCAGAAGTCTGGCATTAAGCCGGACTGGATGATTATGGAAGTGCTGCCGGTGCTGCCGCCGGATCTGCGTCCGCTGGTGCCGCTGGATGGCGGTCGTTTCGCCACGTCCGATCTGAACGATCTGTATCGTCGCGTCATCAACCGCAACAACCGCCTCAAGCGCCTGCTCGAACTGAAGGCGCCGGAAATCATCGTGCGCAACGAAAAGCGCATGTTGCAGGAAGCGGTCGATTCGCTGCTCGACAACGGCCGTCGCGGCAAGGCGATGACCGGCGCGAACAAGCGCCCGCTCAAGTCGCTCGCCGACATGATCAAGGGCAAGGGCGGTCGTTTCCGTCAGAACCTGCTGGGCAAGCGCGTCGACTACTCCGGCCGTTCCGTCATCGTGGTCGGTCCGCAACTCAAGCTGCATCAGTGCGGCCTGCCGAAGAAGATGGCGCTCGAGCTGTTCAAGCCTTTCATTTTCCACAAGCTGGAAATGCAGGGTATCGCCACGACCATCAAGGCCGCCAAGCGCGAGGTCGAAAGCGAAACGCCGGTCGTGTGGGACATCCTGGAAGAGGTCATCCGCGAACATCCGGTGATGCTCAACCGCGCACCGACGCTGCACCGTCTCGGCATTCAGGCGTTCGAGCCGGTGCTGATCGAGGGCAAGGCGATCCAGTTGCATCCGCTCGTCTGCGCGGCGTTCAACGCCGACTTCGACGGTGACCAGATGGCCGTTCACGTGCCGCTGTCGCTCGAAGCGCAGATGGAAGCGCGCACGCTGATGCTTGCCTCCAACAACGTGCTGTCGCCCGCCAACGGCGATCCGATCATCGTGCCGTCGCAGGACATCGTGCTGGGCCTGTATTACGCCACGCGCGACAAGGTGAACGCGCGCGGCGAAGGCATGGTATTCGCCGATATTCCCGAAGTGCAGCGTGCGTATGACCTCGGCGAAGCCGACATTCATGCCAAGGTATCGGTGCGCATCCGTGAAACGCTGGTGGACGAAGAAACCGGCGAACACAGCACCAAAGTGACGCGCTATCAGACGACCGTCGGCCGTTCGTTGCTGTCGGAAATCCTGCCGCCGGGGCTGCCTTTCGAATTCATCAACAAGGCGCTCAAGAAGAAGGAAATCTCGAAGCTCATCAACGCTTCGTTCCGTCGCTGCGGACTGCGCGAAACGGTGATTTTCGCCGACAAGCTGATGCAGTCCGGCTTCACCATCGCCACGCGTGCGGGCCTGTCGATCGCCGTGGGGGACATGCTGGTCCCGGAAGAGAAGTACAAACTGATCGACGCGGCCGAAGTGGAAGTGCAGGCGATCGAGGAACAGTACACCTCGGGTCTGGTCACTGCGGGCGAGCGTTACAACAAGGTGGTAGACATCTGGGGTCGCGCCGGTGACCAGGTCGCCAAGGCGATGATGGATCAGCTTTCCAGCCAGCAGGTGCAGGACCGCACTGGCAAGACCGTCAAGCAGGAATCGTTCAACTCCATCTACATGATGGCGGATTCCGGTGCGCGCGGCTCGGCTGCGCAGATTCGTCAGCTGGCCGGTATGCGGGGTCTGATGGCAAAGCCGGACGGCTCGATTATCGAGACGCCGATTACGGCGAACTTCCGCGAAGGCTTGAACGTGCTGCAGTACTTCATCTCGACCCACGGCGCTCGTAAAGGTCTGGCGGATACCGCGTTGAAGACGGCCAACTCGGGCTACCTCACGCGTCGTCTGGTTGACGTGACGCAGGATCTGGTCGTGACCGAGGACGATTGCGGTACGACCAACGGCGTGGTGATGAAAGCGCTGGTCGAAGGCGGCGAAGTGGTCGAAGCGTTGCGTGACCGGATTCTCGGTCGCTCGACCGCGACCGAGGTCTATCACCCGGATACGCAACAAGTGCTGTACGAGCCGGGCACGCTGCTCAACGAAGAGGAAGTCGACACCATCGAAGCGTTGGGCGTGGACGAAGTCAAAGTGCGCACGCCGCTTACCTGCGACACGCGCTGGGGTCTGTGCGCCACCTGCTACGGCCGTGATCTGGGCCGCGGCTCGCTGGTCAACACCGGCGAAGCGGTCGGCGTCATTGCGGCGCAGTCGATCGGCGAACCGGGTACGCAGCTCACCATGCGAACGTTCCACATCGGTGGCGCGGCATCGCGGACGGCGCGGGCCAGCCAGATCGAGGCGAAGTCGAACGGCGTTGCGCGCTTCAGCGCGCAGATGCGTTACGTCACCAACGCCAAGGGCGAGAAAGTCATCATTGCGCGTACCGCCGAAGTCCTCATTACCGATGACAACGGTCGCGAGCGCGAGCGTCACAAGGTGCCATACGGCGCAATGCTGCTGGCCGATGACGGCAAGGCGGTGAAACCGGGCCAGATTCTGGCCACGTGGGATCCGCATACCCGCCCGATCATCACGGAATACGCCGGCACGGTGAAGTTCGAAAACGTGGAAGAGGGCACGACTGTCGCCAAGCAGATCGACGACATCACCGGTCTGTCCACGCTGGTGGTGATCGATCCGAAACGTCGCGGCACGGCCGGCAAGGGTTTGCGCCCGCAGGTCAAGCTGCTGAACGAGAAGGGCGAGGAAGTCAAAATCGCCGGTACCGACCATTCGGTGAACATTACCTTCCAGGTCGGTTCCATCATCACCGTACGGGACGCACAGGAAGTGCACGTCGGCGAAGTGTTGGCGCGGATTCCGCAGGAAACGTCTAAAACGCGCGACATCACCGGTGGTCTGCCGCGGGTGGCGGAGCTGTTCGAAGCACGTTCGCCTAAAGATGCCGGCATGTTGGCGGAAGTTACCGGTACGGTTTCGTTCGGCAAGGACACCAAGGGCAAGCAGCGTCTGGTCATCACCGACATGGATGGCATCTCGCACGAGTTCCTGATCACCAAGGACAAGCACGTCATGGTCCACGATGGTCAGGTCGTGCACAAAGGCGAATTCATTGTCGATGGCCCGGCCGATCCGCACGACATCCTGCGTCTGCAGGGCGTCGAGGCGCTGGCGCGTTACATCACCGACGAAGTGCAGGACGTCTACCGTCTGCAGGGCGTGCGCATCAACGACAAGCACATTGAAGTGATCGTGCGTCAGATGCTGCGTCGGGTGCAGATCGATGAAGCCGGCGACACCCGTTTCATCCAGGGTGAGCAGGTCGAGCGCGCGGATGTGCTGGTGGAGAACGAGAAAGCGGAAGCCGAGGGCAAGCAACCGGCGGTGTACAGCCATATGCTGCTGGGCATCACCAAGGCCTCACTGTCGACCGATTCGTTCATCTCGGCGGCGTCGTTCCAGGAAACCACCCGCGTGCTGACTGAAGCCGCAATCATGGGCAAACGGGACGATCTGCGTGGTCTGAAGGAAAACGTCATTGTCGGGCGCCTCATCCCGGCCGGGACGGGGCTGGCGTATCACAACGCCCGCAAGATCGCTCCGGCCGAGGCGCTGTTCGAAGAGGTGGGCGAGCCGGCCGAAACACCGGCCACCACAACCGAAGAACAGCAGGCTTAAGCAGTAATCTTGAAAACGGGGCCGGTGCGCCGGCTCCGTTTCAGTCCGCTCGGACAGCCTCGCTGTGAAGCAAAGGTGGTCCAGAGTGCCGGCGATCGCCGAAAGGCGGTCGAAATTGTTGACCCGTCGCTAAGGCATTCTTTATAATCCCGCGTCTTTCGACCTGGGGTTGCCAAGGCGACCTCTTTTTATTTTCTGGAAGCGAAATTTAAATGCCGACGATCAGCCAGTTAGTGCGCAAGGGCCGGGAAAGCGAACCTACGAAAA
>DATCWO010000259.1:0-4076 GCA_036566325.1 Burkholderiales bacterium
CGCAAGACGCTGGACGGCAATCACGGCATGGTGTTCGTTTTTCCGGAAGAGGGCCGCCATTGCATGTGGATGCGCAACACCTATGTGCCGCTATCGGTCGCGTTCATCGATGATCGCGGCGCGATCGTCAATATCGAGGACATGGTGCCGCAGACCGAAGACCAGCACTGTGCCGCGCAACCGGTGCGTTACGCGCTAGAAATGAGCAAGGGCTGGTTCGCCGCGCGTGGTCTCAAGCCCGGCATGCGCGTGTCGGGCCTCGAGCAGGTCCCTGGGGCGGAGGAATAAGGCGTCACATAATAAAAAAGGGCTCCCTATCAAGGAGCCCTTTTTTTATTGCTGCAGCGGCAACTCAGGCGAAATTCTTCGCGACGAATTCCCAGTTGACCAGATTCCAGAACGCCCCGACGAAATCCGGGCGGCGGTTGCGGTAATCGATGTAGTAGGCGTGTTCCCACACGTCACAGGTCAGCAGCGGCTTGTCGCCTGAAGTGAGCGGCGTGCCGGCATTGCTGGTGTTGACGACGTCGATCGAACCGTCGGTTTTCTTCACCAGCCAGGTCCAGCCGGAACCGAAGTTGGTGGTTGCGGATTTGGCGAACGCTTCCTTGAATGCGTCGAATGATCCCCACTTCTTCTCGATGGCGTCCGCCACGGCGCCGCTCGGCTGACCGCCGCCTTGCGGGGACAAGCAGTTCCAGAAGAAAGTGTGGTTCCACACCTGGGCGGAGTTGTTGAAGATGCCACCGGAAGATTTCTTGATGATGTCTTCCAGACTGGCGTTTTCGAACTCGGTGCCTTTGATCAGATTGTTCAGGTTGGTGACATAGGCCTGATGGTGTTTGCCGTAGTGGAACTCCAGCGTTTCTTTGGACATGTGGGGCTGGAGGGCGTCCAGCGCGTAAGGCAGAGGAGGCAGCTTGTGCTCCATGTACGTTCTCCTGGTGGAATTGATTTGAGTTAAATCGGAACAACCGATCATAGGAGGGCGCGCCCGTAGGCGCAACCGTGCCTGCGATAGGGTTAAGCGGTTGACATGTCTGTTGCGTCGCTATTCGTCCTGCTTGTCTTCCACACGCACCTGCGCGCTGCCGCGCGCGAAGCCGATCGTCAACGCTTCCCCGTGCCTAAGCTGGGCCGCTGCGCGCACCACGTCGCCGTGTGTGTCCGTCACGATACTGTAACCGCGCGTCAGCACGGCGCGCGGATCGAGATGCGCCAGTGCGCGACTCAAGCTCTCCAGGCGTGCGCCGGTCGTGCTCAGGCGACGCTCGGAGGCGGCTGTTACGCGGTGCATCAATGCATTGACATGCGACTGTCGCGCGTCGATGTTCGGCAGCGCTCGACAACCGCGCTCGACCAGACTGCGCACCTGCCATTGCCGCTTCTCGAAATCGCGCGCGGTCGCGCTCATCAGCCGGCTTTGCAGTTGCGCCAGCAAGGCCTGCTGCGCTTGCAGGCGGCGACCGGGATGAACGAGTCGCCTGCTCAGGTGATCGATATGCTGCATGCGCGATTCGATCTGCCGCGTGATGCATCGACTCGACGCCTGCGCCAGCCGCGCGAGTTGCGCCAGCAATTCTTCGCGCGCCGGGCTGAGCAGTTCGGCCGCGGCAGTGGGCGTAGGCGCGCGCTGATCGGCGGCGAAATCGGCGATGGTGAAATCCGTTTCGTGCCCGACACCGCACACCACGGGAACGGTACAGGCGCGAATGGCATGCGCGACCGCTTCGTTGTTGAAGGCCCACAGATCTTCGATGCTGCCGCCACCGCGACACAGGATCAGTGCATCCACTTCCGCGCGTCGACTGGCTGTATGCAGCGCAGCGACGATTTCTTCCGGCGCGGCGTCGCCCTGCACCGAAGTCGGATAGACGATCACCGGAATGGACGGGTTGCGGCGCCTGAGCGTCGTCAGTACATCGCGCAATGCTGCGGCGTGCAGCGATGTGACGACGCCGATGGCGCGCGGGTAGGGCGGCAGTTCGCGTTTCAGTTCCGCATCGAACAGCCCTTCCGCGGCCAGCCGATCGCGCAGTCGCACGAAAGCTTCGTACAAGGCGCCCTGACCAGCCTGGCGCATGAACTCGATGTTGAGCTGGAAGTCGCCGCGCGCTTCGTAAAGCGTTACCAGCGCGCGCGTTTCGACATGCATGCCTTCGCGCGGTTGCCAGTTCAGATATTGCGCGCGATGCCGGAACATCACGCAGCGCACCTGCGCGCTGTCGTCCTTCAGCGAGAAATACCAGTGCCCGGAACGGGCAAGGGTCAGGTTGGAGATTTCGCCGGCCACCCAGGTGAGCGGGAAACGGTGCTCAAGCAAGTCGCGAATGCTGCGATTAAGCGCCGAAACGCTGAGGATTTCGGCGGCTGCGGCGCCGGGCGCGCGCATAGAGGAAGGATAGTCGGACATCGGCCGATTCTACGTAAAGCGGCGCGCTCTCACACCTGCTGCGCCGATCGGCGCCGGCGAGAGGCGCGAGCCGTACGGCGGCGCAGGCCGCGAATGTATCCACAAAGCGGCATGGCTTTTGCGATCGGTACTGGGCGATAGCACTCCTCCCACGGGGTTTCGCCTAAGCTGCTGAAAAGAAAAAATATTTTTAGAGGTCACAAATTGATCACAATAGAAAAAGCCTTTATAGCCAACCTACTTAGCGCGTGTGCTGACAGACTATGCACAACCTTATCCACAGCATTTGTGGATAAGGCGCTGTTCGCGGATCTGTCAAGTGTAAGGATTCATTTGCGCCGAATTCCATTCCTGATTCATGTCGACACGCGCGCGCAACGCGCCTTTGTAGCTTGATTCATCCATCCGCCGCCGCTACATTCACCCACCTTGTTCAGTAGGGAGTGAGTGCGTGTTTGATCTTATTCGCGCCGCCGGATGGCCAATCTGGTTCTTGCTTGTCGCATCCGTGATTGCAGTCGCGCTCATCATCGAGCGTCTGATCGTGCTGCGCAGCGAAAAAATAATTCCCCAGTCGTTGTTCGACAAGGTGGTCGAGGCCTACCGCAAGCAGGGCGTCACCCAACAACTGGTCGATGCCGTATATCAGGATTCCCCGCTCGGGCGTGTGCTGGCAGCGGGATTGCGCACGCACAAGGCGCCGCGTCCGGTGATGAAGGAGGCTATTGAGGAGGAAGGCCGCGCGGTCACGCACGACCTGGAACGTTTCCTCACCACGCTGGGTACCATCGCTTCCATCAGTCCGCTGATGGGGCTGTTCGGCACCATCGTCGGCATGATCGAAATTTTCGGCGCGCAGGCGCCGGTCTCCGGCGGCGGGACCAGCCCCGAACAGATCGCGCACGGCGTCTCCGTCGCGCTCTATAACACGGGCTTCGGTATCCTCATCGCGGTTCCTGCGACGATTTTCTTCCGTCATTTCCGCGGCAAGGTGGAGAGCTTCGTCATGACCATGGAGCAGCAGGCCGCACGTCTGGCCGACATCCTGCTCGGCAATCGAACAGACTGAGACGCGAATGAAGTTTCGCAACACCTACAAGGAAGATCCGGACATCAATCTGGTGCCGCTGATCGACGTGTTGCTTGTGATTGTCATCTTCCTGATGATCACAACGACGTACTCGAAATACGCCGAACTGCAAATCAATTTGCCGACGGCGGATGCGGAACGGCAAGCCGAGCGGCCGAACGAAATCAATATCGCCGTCAATGCAGCCGGCATGTACACCGTCGATCGAACGGCTGTACCGTTCAGCAACGTCGCTGCGCTGAGTGATGCCATGCGTCGCGCCGCGGGGGACCTGAAGGATCCCGTCGTGATCATCAACGCCGACGCGAAGGCGACGCATCAGGCCGTGGTGCATGTCATGGAGGCGGCACGCCTGGCCGGCTACACGCATGTCACGTTCACTACCCAGACCTCCGGCAAGTAAGCGGTGCGCATGAATGCGCGGGCCGGGCGGTACGCGCTGCGCCGGTGCCGCGCATGAAGCAACGCGCCGTCGCGTTTGCGCACCGGCTCTGGTATCGACATTCGCCGCTCGCGCTGCTCCTCGCTCCCTTTTCCCTTCTGTTCGGCGCCGCTGCGGCGGCGCGCCTGACC
>DATCWO010000128.1:0-3468 GCA_036566325.1 Burkholderiales bacterium
GCGCCGGCCGAGTCCGCCGCGGCAGCTCCACGCGCGCCGCAACCGCCGACACAGACGGAACTGCCGACGCTCGACAGTTTGCAGGGCCTGGTTTCCGAGTATCGCGACTTTATGAACGTGGGCGTCGACCCGAACGTGCAGCGCGCGGCCTTGAAGAAACTGTTCGCCGACCCGCACTTCAACATCATGGATGGTCTGGATGTCTATATAGATGACTACGGCATTCCGGACCCGATCCCGCCGGACATGCTTGCCAGCCTGAATCAGGCGCAAAGCTTGTTGTTCCGAGAGCCTGAGGTTGAATCGGTCAGTGCGCCGGAACCGGAGCAGACGCCTCAGCCGGAGACAATCGCGAGGGCGGATGAGGCGGTGGACGAGCCGGCGACGCCGGCGGTGCAGGTCGAACCCGAGTCGATCGTGGCCGATATCAAGGGCACGACGGTTCCGGCAAGCTTGGGAAATGAGCGATTGCCGGAGAATGAAAAGGGTAGGGCTGGCCCTTAGAACAGTGTCGGTTCTGCATTCGGCAGTTGTCACTCTGTTACGACATTTAAAGCCGATTTCTCTTGCCGAATTGTATAAAGTTGTTATGCTGTTTAGCACATAGCCAATAAGCGGGACGGTGATGCATCAGGGTCAACGGCTTAAATTGTGCAATTGCAACAATACGATGCGTCTAGATGCGGACGCGCTTAAGGTTGCTCTGCGGGCCGACAAACCCATCACAATTCACAATCAGCTGTGCCGTCGAGAAATCGGTGCATTTCAAGCTGATGCCGCAAGTGGCTGTCTGGTTGCCTGTACCCAGGAAGCAGCACTGTTCACGGAAGTCGCAGCCGAAAGCGGCAGCGAGGCTCCACTTCAATTCCTAAACATTCGCGAAACCGCCGGCTGGTCAGCCGAAGGTGCGCAGGCGATGCCCAAAATCGCTGCGCTGCTCGCTGCGGCGCAACTGCCCGCACCCGAACCGGTTCCTAACGTCAGCTACAAATCCGAGGGTCGCGTGCTGATTCTCGGACCGGCCACATCCGCTTTGCCGTGGGCCGAACAACTGTCGACGCAACTCGACGTCAGCGTCCTGCTCACCGATACGCGCGGCGGCGAACTGCCCGTTGATCGCCGTTACCCGATTTGGGCGGGCAGGGCGGTTGGCCTCAAGGGCTATCTCGGGGCTTTCCAACTGAAATGGAAGTCCGAGAACCCCATTGATCTGGATCTCTGTACGCGCTGCAACGCCTGTATCGACGCCTGTCCGGAACAGGCGATCGGTTACAACTATCAAATCGACATGGAAAAGTGCGCGAGCCATCGCGCCTGTGTGAAGGCCTGTAGCGCGGTGCACGCGATCGATTTCGCCCGCGAAGTGACGCCGCGGAGCGCAGAGTTCGATCTTGTATTCGATCTGAGCCCGACGCCCAGAATCACCATTCCGCATAAGCCACAAGGCTATTTCGCACCCGGCGCCGACCCAGTGGCGCAGGGGCGCGCCGCGGCACAACTCGCCTATATGGTCGGCGAGTTCGATAAGCCGAAATTCTTTTCATACAACGAACGCACCTGTGCACACGGACGCTCGAAAAAACAGGGCTGCAACAACTGTGTGGAAGTCTGTTCGACCTGGGCCATCAGCAGCGCGGGCGACAAGATCAAGGTAGAGCCGCATCTGTGTGCCGGCTGCGGCGCCTGTGCAAGCGTGTGCCCCACGGGAGCGATGACCTACGCCTACCCGCATGTCAGCGACACCGGCGCGCGCCTCAAGACCATGCTTTCCGTGTATCACGCGGCAGGCGGCAAGAACGCCGCCATTCTGTTCCACAACGGAACCGAAGGCCGCGAACAGATCGCCAAACTTGCGCGGCATGGCAAAGGTCTGCCCGCACGAGTGATTCCTGTCGAGCAGTGGCATCCGGCTTCGATCGGCATCGATCTGATGCTTGGCGCAATCGCATACGGCGCGAGCCAGGTTTTGATTCAGATGACGCCCAGCGAAGCGAGCGAATACGGCGCCGCGACCACGCGACAAATGAGTTATGCCGAGGCGATCCTGCATGGCCTCGGCTACGAAGGCGAACATTTTCGTGTCGTCGAGGCGACCGAGACGCGGGCGCTCGAAGCGGCATTGTGGAATCTCGTTCCGGCGCCGTGTGTCTCTGCGGCGGCGAGTTTCAATCTCGGCAACGAGAAACGTAATACGTTGGATTTCCTCTTCGAGCATCTGGCCAAATACGCGCCGCAGCCTGCAGAGGAAATCGCATTGCCGGCCGGTGCGCCGTTCGGGCACGTCAATCTCGATACGTCCAAGTGCACCTTGTGTCTGGCCTGCGTCGGTGCCTGTCCGGAATCGGCGCTGGTGGATGGTCGCGACGTGCCTGCAGTGAAGTTCATCGAGCGCAATTGCGTGCAGTGCGGCTTGTGCGTCAACACCTGTCCCGAAAGCGCGCTTTCGCTGACGCCGCGGCTCATGCTGGGCGCAGCGGCCAAGCGGGAGGTGACGCTGAACGAGTCCCAGCCGTTCCACTGCGTACGTTGCGGCAATGCCTTCGGTACGAAGCAGGTGATCGACACCATGCTGGGCAAGTTGAGTACGCATTCGATGTTCGGCGCGGGTGGGCAGAGTTTGCGGCGTTTGCAGATGTGCGCCGACTGCAGGATCATCGACATGATGGAAGAGACAGAACGGTCTTCCGTTTCCAAAGTATGAGGCGCCCCAGGGATATCGCGTGACAATGCCGACGACCGCGGTCATGACGCAGCAAACCGTAAACGCCGAAGCGCAGGCGCGTGCCGACTGGTACGCGTTCCTCGGGCGGATCTGGTATGACGCGCCCGATCAATCCCTGTTGCGCGCAATAGCGGATGCTGCGGGAATCGTCAGTGAAGGCACTGCGACACACCTTGATCTGGCCTGGCAGCAGTTGACAAGGGCCGCACAAGCCGCCGACCCCCAAAAGGTTAAGCTGGAGTACGACTCCGTTTTTGTGGGGATCGGCAAGGCTGAAGTCACACCTTATATGTCGCACTACCTGCCGGGCACGACCGGCAAGGAAAAGCAGTTGCTTCGCTTGCGCAATCTGCTTAACGAACTGGGCCTTGCGCGCACGGAATCCGTGCATGAACCCGAAGACCATATTGCGGCGCTATGCGAAGTGATGCGCCATCTCATTCTGTCCGGCGGAGAGGACGAGCAGACGCTCGACCGTCAGGCGGAATTGTTCAATCGCTATCTGGCACCGGGCTACGCTGCATTCGTGACGGCGGCGCTCGCTTCAAACCAAACTGATTTTTACAAAAACGTCGCAAGTTTTACCGAGGCGTTCTTCGATATCGAGGTGACATCGTTCGAGATGTTGTGACCTGGATGTTGTAACCGTTTTGCCAATGAGGAGGCACCCATGGCCAAGCCGAAGCTGAGTCGCAGAAAATTCATGCTGTCCGTCGGAGCAGGCACTGCAGTGGCGGCTGCTGCCG
>DATCWO010000164.1:0-2599 GCA_036566325.1 Burkholderiales bacterium
CGGTTACGCCGGAGAGATCGTGGACGCACCATGGCCTAAGGTGGACGAGTCGGCCCTGGCCAGCGATGAAGTGGAACTGGTCGTGCAGGTGAACGGCAAGCTGCGCGGTCACATTCTGGTGCCGAAGAGTGCGGACAAGGCGGCCATCGAGCAACTGGCGCTGGCCAATGAAACGGTACTGAAGCACACCAACGGCCAGTCGCCCAAGAAGATCGTGGTCGTCCCGGGTCGTCTTATCAACATCGTTGTCTAAGGAACGCGCTTGAACGCCACGCTGCGCACACTGTTCGTCTGCCTGCTCGCCGCCTCGCTGACCGGATGCGGCTTCAAGTTGCGCGGTCCGCAAACCTTTCCGTTCCAGACCATCGCCGTGCCGGGCGTGACGACACTACGAGTGGAAATCAAGCGCGCGATCGAGGCGCACAGCAACGCGGTGGTGGTCGACAACGCCAAGGAGGCCGACGCGGTGCTGGAAATCACGCGCGAGGCATCCGAGAAAGTGATTCTTTCTCTCACCACGGAAGGCCGCGTGCGCGAATATCAATTACGTTACCTGGTCAGCTATCGCGTCGCGCGCACTCAGGGCGGCGTCTACGTCGCGCCAACGACGACGCTGCTGACCCGCGACATCACCTTTAACGATCAGATTCTGGCGAAGGAAACCGAGGAGGCGCAGCTGTACACCGAAATGCGGTCCGATTTCGTGCAGCAACTGATGCGCCGCATGGCCGCGGCCAAACCGATTCTTCCCGATCAATTCTGAGTCGGTGACTGCGTGAGCGCCATCAAGCTCGATCAACTCGACGCGCAACTCGCGCGCGCGCTCGCGCCGGTTTACGTCGTTCACGGCGATGAGCCGCTGCTATCGCTCGAAGCCGCCGACGCGATCCGCGCCAAGGCGCGCGCGGCCGGCTACACGCAGCGCGACGTGCACACCGTCGAACGGGGTTTCGACTGGAGCCGCCTGAGCGCAAGTGCATCGGCAATGTCGCTGTTCGGCGATCGCACGCTGATCGAACTGCGCCTGCCCACCGGCAAACCGGGCACCGAGGGCGCTGCCGCGATTGTCGCCCATTGCCAGACCGTGTCGGACGATGTGCTGACGCTGGTGAGCGTGCCGCGCCTTGATCGCGCCGGACAGAACAGCGCCTGGTTCGGTGCGCTGGACCGGGCCGGCGTGGTAGTGAATGTCTTCGGTGTTGACCGCGCCCGTCTGCCACAGTGGATCGCGCAGCGGCTGGCGGGTCAGAAACAGCGCGCCGCGACCGATGCGCTGGCCTTCATCGCCGACTGCGTGGAGGGCAATCTGCTCGCCGCCCATCAGGAAATACAGAAACTCGGCCTGCTGTACCCGGAAGGCGAACTGGCATTCGAGCAAATCCGCGAAGCGGTGCTGAACGTGGCCCGCTTCGACGTTTATCAGATCTCCGAAGCGCTGTTGAGCGGCGATGCGAAACGACTGGCGCGCGTGCTGGATGGCTTGCGCGGCGAAGGCGAGGCATCGAATCGCGTGCTGTGGGTGATGAGCGAAGACGTGCGCGCGGTGTTGCGCGTACAGACCGCCCAGCAAAACGGCCAGTCACTGCAGGACGTCTATCGCGCTCATCGTATCTGGGGCGAACCGCGCCAGCGCGCGATCGGCGCGGCGGCGCGACGGCTGTCGACCGGCCAATTGGAAATCGCGTTGGCGCAGGCTGCTGCAGTCGATCGCACCATCAAGGGGCTCGCCAAAGGCGACGCCTGGGACGAATTGCTGCAACTGGGCATGCGGCTCGTATAAAAAAGCTCTGATTAAGGTTTTTCGATGAATGTCGCCGCAAGCTCTGGCCTGCTAAGGCGTTGCTTTACTTTGCCCTCGCTCGTACAGCTTCGCGCACTCGCGACCATCCTCGGCACTTTTATTCAGACATCCCCTAACCGGATTTTGGCGGCACCGCGCGCAACGCGCGGCTAGAATGCGAAGCATGGACGTCAAGCACTACATGCAGGATCTGGGGCAACGCGCGCGGCAGGCGGCGCGCGAACTGGCGCGCGCCGATACCGACAGCAAAAACCGCGCGCTGCGCGCGATGGCGGCGGCAGTGCGGCAGAACGTCGAGCAGCTGTTGCAGGCGAACGCACTGGATATTGCGACGGCGCGATCGAACGGCGCGGACGCGGCGTTCATCGACCGGCTGACGCTTTCGCCCAAGGGCATCGAAGCGATGGCGCAAGGGCTGGAGCAAGTGGCCGAACTGCCCGATCCGATCGGCGCAATCACCGATCTGCAGCAGCGCCCCACCGGCATCCAGGTCGGCCGCATGCGCGTACCACTCGGCGTCATCGGCATCATTTACGAATCGCGCCCGAACGTGACCGCGGATGCCGCGGCGCTGTGCCTCAAGTCGGGCAATGCCTCGATTCTGCGCGGCGGCTCCGAATCGGTGCGCTCCAATCAGGCCATCGCGGCGTGCGTGCGCGAAGGGCTGCGCGCGGCGGGCTTGCCGGAAACGTCGGTGCAAGTCGTCGAAACGGCGGATCGCGCCGCCGTCACCGAACTGCTGCGCATGAACGAGTACGTCGACATCATCGTGCCGCGCGGCGGCAAGTCGCTGATCGA
>DATCWO010000197.1:0-5661 GCA_036566325.1 Burkholderiales bacterium
CGGACGCGGCCGCGTCATCATGCGCGCCCGCACGCACGTCGAGGATCTCGAGCGCGGCAACCGCCAGGCGATCATCGTTGACGAACTGCCGTATCAGGTCAACAAGAAGACCCTGCTGGAGCGCATCGCCGATCTGGTGCATGAAAAGAAGATCGAAGGCATCGCGCACATTCAGGACGAGTCCGACAAATCCGGCATGCGCGTCGTCATCGAACTGAAGCGCGGTGAAATGCCCGAGGTCGTGCTCAACAATCTGTATAAGCAGACGCAGTTGCAGGACACCTTCGGCATCAACATGGTCGCGTTGCTGGATGGCCAGCCACGACTGATGAACATCAAGCAGATGCTCGATGCCTTCCTTGCGCATCGCCGCGAGGTGATCACGCGGAGAACGGTGTTCGATCTGCGCAAGGCGCGCGAACGGGCGCATATCCAGGAAGGTCTGGCAGTCGCGCTGTCGAACGTCGATGAAATCATCGCGTTGATCAAGGCTGCGCAAACGCCGGCCGAGGCGAAGCAGAAACTGCTGGGCAAGGCGTGGCGTTCGCAGCTGGTGCAGGACATGCTGGCGCGCGCCGGTGCGGAAGCAACCAAGCCGGAAACGCTCGCGCCCGGCTACGGCATGACGGAAGACGGCTATCGGTTATCCGAAGCGCAGGCGCAGCGCATTCTGGAAATGCAGTTGCAGCGCCTGACCGGCCTGGAGCAGGACAAGATCGTCGCCGACTATCGCGAGTTGCTTGAAACGATTGCGAACTTGCTCGACATC
The DNA here is from genome assembly GCA_036566325.1 of Burkholderiales bacterium. Taxonomy (GTDB): domain Bacteria; phylum Pseudomonadota; class Gammaproteobacteria; order Burkholderiales; family SG8-39; genus ZC4RG42. The sequence continues at coordinate 770 of DATCWO010000197.1, forward strand.
CTTGCCAAGCGCGAGCGCATCACCCAGATCATCACCGAAGAACTGGAACATGTTCGCGCGCAGTATGGCGACAAGCGCCGAAGCGAGATCGTCCTCAATACTGAGGACATCAGTATCGAAGACCTGATCACGCCGGCGGACGTGGTGGTGACTTTCTCGCATACCGGCTATGTGAAATCGCAGCCGGTGGCCGACTACCGCGCGCAGCGTCGCGGCGGTCGCGGCAGACAGGCGACGTCGATGAAGGAAGACGATTTCATCGAACGGCTGTTCATTGCCAACACGCACGATTACATCCTGTGTTTTTCCAGTCGCGGTCGCGTGTACTGGCTGCGCGGTTACGAAGTGCCGCAAGGCACTCGCACCAGTCGCGGCAAACCGATCGTCAATCTGTTTCCGCTGGAAGACGGCGAGCGCATCAACGCGCTGCTGCCGGTGAAGGAATTCGACGATCATCACTTCGTCTTCATGGCGACCTCGGAAGGAACGGTGAAGAAGACCCCGCTATCCGATTTCTCGCGCCCGCGCGAGAAGGGAATTATCGCGGTCGATCTGAACGAAGGCGATTATCTGGTCGGCGCGCAAATCACCGACGGCACCTATGACGTCATGCTGTTCTCCGATGCAGGCAAAGCGGTGCGCTTCGAAGAGGGCGATGTACGGCCCATGGGACGCGGTGCACGCGGTGTGCGCGGCATGCGCCTGGTCGCCGGTCAACGCGTCATTTCCATGCTGGTTGCGGCGGACGAGGATCAGACCGTGCTGACGGCGACCGAACACGGCTTCGGCAAACGCACGCCGATTTCCGAGTACACCAAACACGGCCGCGGCACGCAGGGCATGATCGCCATCCAGGCGAGCGAACGTAACGGCAAGCTGGTCGGCGCGGTGCTGGTGAACGAACACGACGAACTGATGCTGGTCTCGACCGGCGGCGTGTTGATTCGCACCAAAGTCTCGCAGATTCGCGAAATGGGTCGCTCGACGCAGGGCGTCAGCCTGATTCATCTGGACGAAGGAACGACCCTCGCCGGTATCGAGAAAGTGCTGGAGAGCGACGACGAAAACAACGGCGACATCGTCGAAATCGAACCGGGTGCGGCGACGTTGCCCGAGGACGAGCCCGGTACGGACACACCCGCAGAAGGTAAAGCCGAGGACTGAGTCATGACGCGCGTGTTCAATTTCAGCGCCGGCCCCGCCGCGTTGCCGGAATCGGTACTGGCGCAGGCCGCCGCCGAGATGCTCGACTGGCATGGCAGCGGCATGTCGGTGATGGAAATGAGTCATCGCGGCAAGGAATTCATGGCCATTGCCGCGGAAACGGAAGCTGATTTGCGCGAACTCCTGGCCATTCCCGCCGATTACGCCGTGCTGTTTTTGCAAGGTGGTGCGACGCTGCAGTTCTCGGCTTTGCCGTTGAACCTCATGCCGGCGGGCGGCTCGGCCGATTACGTCAACACCGGCGAATGGTCGCGCAAGGCCATCAAGGAAGCGAAGCGCTACGGCAACGTGCGCGTCGTCGCCTCGTCGGAAGACGCGAACTACAGCTACGCGCCGACGCAGAATACGTGGCAGCCGCTCGATCCGCAGGCCGCCTACGTGCACTACACGTCCAACGAAACCATCGGCGGCGTGGAGTTTCACTGGGTGCCCGACACCGGCGCGGTGCCGCTGGTGGCGGACATGTCGTCGCACATCCTCGCGCGTCCGATCGACGTGACGAAGTACGGCGTGATCTACGCCGGCGCGCAGAAAAACATCGGCCCGGCCGGATTGACGCTGGTCATCGTGCGCAGGGATCTGCTCGGTCGCGCCCGTTCGGACATTCCCACGCTGATGGATTACAAGGTGCAGGCCGATGCGGCGTCGATGTCGAACACGCCCGCGACCTATGCGCTCTACATCGCCGGCCTCGTGTTCAAGTGGCTCAAGCAACAAGGCGGTCTTGCCGCGATGGAAAAGCACAACCGGGCGAAGGCCGGCCTGCTCTACGATTTTCTCGATCGCTCGAGCTTCTTCCGCAGCCCGGTGCGGCGCGAGGATCGTTCGCTGATGAACGTGCCGTTCACGCTTGCGAAAGAGGCGCTCGACGATGAATTTCTCAAGGGGGCGAAGGCGCAGGGCATGGTGCAACTGAAAGGCCATCGCTCGGTCGGCGGCATGCGCGCCTCGATCTACAACGCCATGCCGATCGAAGGCGTGCAACGTCTGGTGGAATACATGCAGGCGTTCGAAGCACGGCACGCATGAGCACAACTCACCAGATTCTGGTGCTGAACCAGATTTCGGCCAGCGGGCTGAAACGCTTTCCCGCCGAGACGTATCACGTCGCCAAGGATGTCGCGCAACCGGAAGCGATCCTGGTGCGTTCGGCCGATATGCACGCCATGGTTATTCCCGAAAGCGTGAAAGCCATCGGCCGGGCCGGCGCGGGCACCAACAATATTCCGGTGAAGGCAATGAGCGCGCGCGGCGTGCCTGTGTTCAATGCGCCGGGCGCGAACGCGAATGCGGTCAAGGAACTTGTTCTGGCCGGCATGCTGATCGGCGCGCGCAATCTCGGGCCCGCCATTCGTTTCGTGGGCGAATTGGACAGTGAGAGCGAGGAACTGGAACTGCGCGTCGAGGACGGTAAGAAGCAGTTCGCCGGAACGGAACTCGCACACCACACCCTGGGCATTGTCGGCCTGGGCAAGATCGGCAGCCTGGTCGCCGACGCGGCGATCAAGCTGGGCATGCATGTCGTCGGCTACGATCCGCATATCACTGTCGACGCGGCCTGGAGCCTGCCGTCGCAGGTGAGGCGGGTGCATTCCATCGCCGACGTGCTGCGTGCGAGCCACTTCGTCAGCTTGCACATTCCGCTCGTGCCGGAGACGCGCGGCATCGTCAACGCGGCCGTGTTCGACGTCGCACGGCCGGGGCTGGTGCTGCTCAACTTCTCGCGCGAGGCGATCGTCGACGAACAGGCCGTCGCGGCGGCCCTGAACAGTCGGCGACTCAAGTACTACATCAGCGATTTTCCATCGGCTGTGCTGCTCGGACATCCGTGTGTCATCGCGCTGCCTCATCTGGGAGCGTCGACGCGTGAAGCCGAGGAAAACTGCGCCATCATGGTGGTCGACCAGGTGCGTGAATATCTGGAAGACGGTTGCATCCGCAACGCCGTCAATTTTCCCGACGTGACGATGGCGCGCGAGGCGCCATATCGGGTCGCCATCGCCAACGCCAACGTGCCGAACATGGTCGGACAGATATCCACAGCCATGGCGAAAGCCGGCTTGAACATTCACAATATGGTGAACAAATCGAAGGGCGAGATGGCATACACGCTCGTCGATATGGACAGCCCGGTGCCCGATCATGTGATCGACGACATCGCGCGCATCGACGGCGTGTTGACCGTCCGCTACTTACCGGCGCAGCAATGAGCGAAGACGAAATCCAGAAACATCGCGTGGCGATCGACCGTTACGACGATGAACTCCTCAAGCTGATCAGCGAACGCTCGCAGCATGTCAAGGCGGTCGGTCGCATCAAGGGTGCCGATGCGCAGAAGCAGCGGCCCGATCGCGAAGCGCAGATTCTGCGCCGCATGGCAGCAGCCAATCCGGGACCGCTGTCGAGCGAAGCGATCATGGCAATCTGGCGCGAACTGATCAGTCAGAGCATGGCGTTGGAGCAGCGGCTGGTGGTGTCGTATCTTGGTCCGGCGGGCACATTCAGTCATGTCGCGGCCAAGCAGCATTTCGGTACCGCACCGGAACTGGTGCCGTGCGCCTCCATCGATGAAGTATTTCGGCAGGCCGAAACCGGCACCGCCAACTTCGCTGTCGTGCCGGTGGAAAATTCCACCGAAGGCGCGGTTGGTCGCACGCTCGATCTGCTATTGCAGACGCCGCTGCAGATCGGCGCGGAAATCGTCTTGCGCGTGCGCCAGAATCTGCTGCGCAAATCGAATGCGCTGGACGACATCGTGCGGGTGTACTCGCATTCCCAATCGCTCGCGCAATGTCAGGGTTGGCTGGCGCGACAGTTGCCGAGCGCCGCGCGAATCCCGGTCGCGAGCAATGCCGAAGCGGCGCGCTTGGCGGCGAACGAACCCGACGCCTGTGCGATCGGCCCGACGCTCGCGGCGGAGCATTACGGTCTGCATGTTGTTGCGCCGGATATTGAAGACGAACCGAATAACGCCACGCGCTTTCTGGTGCTGGGCAATGTCAAATGCGGCGCGACCGGCGACGACCTGACGTCGATCGTGATGTCTGCACCGAATCGCCCCGGTGCCGTGCATGGTCTGCTGACGCCGCTGGCGACGCATGGCATCAGCATGAGCCGCATCGAGTCGCGCCCGTCCCGCATGGCGCGCTGGGAATACATGTTCTACGTCGATCTGCTCGGCCATCCCGATGAAGCCCGGATGGCGTCCGTGTTGCAGGAACTGAAAGAACTCGCCCCGTTCCTTAAAGTGCTCGGCTCCTATCCACGCGCACCCCGATGACCGTATCCGTTCTCGACCCCTGCGAACTTGCGCCTGCGCACATCCGCAGCATTGCACCCTATCAGCCGGGCAAGCCGATTACCGAGCTTGCACGTGAGCTGAAGCTCGATCCGGCTTCGATCGTCAAGCTGGCGTCCAACGAAAATCCGCTCGGCATGTCGCCGCGTGTGCGCGAAGCGATCCGGGCGGCGCTGCCCGAACTGCATCGCTATCCTGACAATTTCGAGTTGCTGCACAGCATCGCGCAGCGGCTCAATATGCCGATCGATTGCATCGTGCCGGGCAACGGCTCCAACGATTTGCTGGAGATGGCCGCGTCGGTCTTCCTCGGCCCCGGCCGATCGGCGGTGTTTTCGCAGCACGCCTTCGCCGTCTATCCGCTTGCCAC
>DATCWO010000093.1:0-6516 GCA_036566325.1 Burkholderiales bacterium
AACAAGGTGTAGTGCCAACGGCCGTCGGAGCCTTGCACCCAACCGTATTGATCGCCGTTGGTGACGAACACTGCCTCGCGCGGCGCTCCCAGCGGGAAACCGAGACGACGTTCCAGTTCACCGCGCAGCCACGGCAGGCCTTTGTCATCGACCGTGTACTTGAAACGTGCCCGAGCGCGATTGGCGCGGTTGCCGTAATCGCGCTGAATCGTGACGATCGTCTGGGCAAAATGCAGCAACTGCTCTTTCGGGATGTAGCCGATCAGATCGCCCAGGCGCGGATAGGTCTCCGGCGTGCGATCGGTGCGCCCCATTCCACCGCCAACGGTGATGTTGAATCCGAGCAGTTTCTCGCCATTGGCGATGGCGATCAGACCTACATCCTGGCTGTACACATCGATGTCGTTCAGGGGCGGAATGGCGAAACCGAACTTGAATTTGCGCGGCAGGTAAGTCGCGCCGTACACCGGCTCTTCCGGCTCCGACGAAATCTTCTTTTCGCCATCGAGCCAGATTTCGTAATAGCCGCGCATGCGGGGAATCACATGATTCGATGTCGCCCGCGCCAATTCCAGCACTTCACGATGAACCGCCGAAAGATGCGGATTGACCGATGACATTACGCCGCGCGTATCGTCGCCGCAGGCCGCGATGGTATCCAGCAGGACGGAATTGAGCCCCTGAATGATGTTTTTTACATCGTGCTTCAAGACTCCATGAAACTGGAATGTCTGGCGAGTGGTCAGCCGTAACGAAGGCGTGCCGTAGGCGAGCGCGAGCTCGGACAGCTTCAGCCACTGCGCCGGCGTGCAAACGCCGCCTGCCAGTCGCACGCGAATCATGAACTGATACGCGGGTTCCAGTTTCTGGCGCCGCCGTTCATCGCGCAGATCGCGATCATCCTGCTGATAGATGCCGTGAAACTTCATCAGCTTGGTGTCGTCGGCAACGACCGAGCCGGTCAACTCGTCGGCAAGACTGGTGCTGATCGTGCCGCGCAGCTGATGACTGCCCGCCTTCAGACGCTCATCGGCGCTCAGCTTTTCCAGCGGTTGCGACAGGTCGGCGCTGCGGTCGACTTCCAGGGTGGAACTTTCGCTATTCACATTGAGCCTCAATACACATCTTTTTGATAACGGCCTGCCGCCTGCATTGCCAGCAGCGCCTCGCGCGCGCCGTCGCGGCTCTGGCCGCTCCCCTGCTCGATCACCGACAGCAGCGCCTCATGCACATCCGCTGCCATATGTTCCGCGTCACCGCACACATAGATGTGCGCACCGTCGCCGATCCAGCGGTATAGCTCAGCGCTTTGTTGCAGCAGGCGATGCTGGATGTAGATCTTCTCTTTCTGATCGCGTGAAAACGCGACATCCGCGCGCGACAGGAACCCGTCGTGCAACCACGTCTGCCATTCGATCTGATACAGAAAATCGGTGCGGAAATTTCGCTCGCCGAAGAACAGCCAGCTCTTCCCGTCAATGCCGAGTGCTTCGCGCTGCTGCATGAATGCGCGGTACGGCGCGACGCCGGTGCCGGCACCGATCATGATGATCGGCGTGGCGGGGTCGGCCGGCAGACGGAAATGATCGTTGCGCTGCACGTACACGGGAATGCTGTCGCCGGCTTGCAATCGATCCGCCACATGCGTGGAGGCGACGCCGTTGCGGGCCCGGTCGTGCAGGCGGTAACGCACGGGTGCCACGCAGACATGCACTTCTTCGGGCGTCATTTCAAGGCTCGACGCGATCGAATACAGCCGCGGCTGCAAGCCGCGCAGCGCCTGCACGAAATCCTGCGGCGCGACACCGCGCGCCGGATGCGACTTCACCAGATCGATGATCTGCGTGTTCGCCATGAAGCCCGCGCGGTCAGCGCTGCTCTGCTGCGCCAGCTGACCGGCGCCTGACCATTCGGCCCACTTCTCGATGAAGCGCGGCGTGAGCGCGGTGATCTCGAATTCCGATTGCAGGGCTTTCTGCAAATTGAGTTCGCCGTTGCGTCCCGTGACGGGTTCCGAGCCGGACCAGCCGGCGAGTTCGATCAATTCCGCCACCAGTGCCGGATCGTTTTGCGGCACCACGCCCAATGCGTCGCCCGGGAGATAGCTCAATCCAGAGCCTTCCAGGCTCAACTCGATATGCCGGGTGTCCTTGGAAGAACCGCGACCGGTGATGCGCAGGATTTCCGTGATCTGCGCCGGAAACGGATTGCTTTTGCTGTATGCCGACAGCGTTTCCGCTGCCGCTGATGCCGATGCGGCAAACGCGGCCGTCGCGGCGGACAGCCCTGCCCCGCTGCCACCTGCGGTCGCCTGCAGCTTGCCGAGTACCGCATCGATCCAGCGTCCCGCGTCGATTTCATAATCGACATCGCAATCGATACGCTCATGCAGGCGCGTGGCGCCCAATTGCTCCAGCTGCCGGTCGAGCACCTTGCCCGCTTCGCAGTACAGCGTGTAGGTGGAGTCGCCCAACGCCAGCACGGCGAACTGCACGTGTTTCAGATTCGGCGCCTTGCGTCCAGCGAGAAATTCGAAGAACGGCAAGGCAGGCTCCGGCGGTTCACCTTCGCCATGCGTGCTCGACACGAACAACAGCGTCTGCTCGTTCTTCAACTCGCGCGTCTTGTAGCGCGCCAGATCTTCAACCGATGCGGCCAACCCCACCTGTTGAGCGCGATGCGCAATCTCGCGCGCAAGCCCCTCGGCATTGCCGGTCTCACTGGCGTAGAGAATCTTGATCTTCGGGGATGTCGCGGAAACGGGGGCGGCGGCGGTCGCGCCGGATGTAATCGCGATTGGTGTTGCTGTCGCGGCAAAACCGCTACGCGCTTCAGCGACTCCGGCAAAAAAACCGCTGACCCAAAGTGCCTGCTCGGCGCTCAACGAGCGCCCAAGCGCCCGCAACAACTCACGCTCGGCACCATCGACGCTGGTGCCGGGCAGCGGTGGGGGCATCATATCCATATAAGAGTTCTTCCCTTGGCTCCAAACCGCGCGCCACGCAAGCATGCTTCTCTAGGCGCGAAACAACGGTTTGGGAAAGAGCGAAACTTTAAGAGCGCCACCCAGGAAACCAAACGATTTATTCGTTCTTTCCTTATGCTCGATCCGCGGGGTCATGCACGGCGCATTTGGCAAAACCAGAATCCGATGCGCTCGCTCGTCAAAGGAGGCCGATGCAACGTGGAGGCTTTTTTGTGTTCCTTGGCTCTCTGACCTGGACTCGAAACTCGGAGTTGCGGATTACGCACAAAGTGGTCGAGAAACGCAGAACAGCACGGCTTGACACTGCGGCTTCGAAGCCGGGGCGAAAAATCTGCTTAAACTTCCTGCGCCCGTGCAGCCATTGAGGCTAGACGCGAAGCGATGTCGTCGTCTACTTCAGACGATCTTCGAAGGAGATCGCGATAGGGTCGCTGGCTGGGAAAGTATCCTGGAGTGCTTCGTCGAGAAGTGCGTCAAGGCGATCAAACTCGGCTGGTATTTCGACTTGCGGCTCGGGGTGTTCTCTTGGCTTGGGGTGTTCTCTTTCTGGCGCCATGTTCGTCTCTTCCGGTAGTCAAACCCGCGCGAGCCCGCCTATTCGAGTGCGTTCTGCTCCGCTTCACGGGAATGATGGTAGACCCCTTGGACCTCAAGCTGTTTCATTGTTCCGCACTGGATCGTAAATAGCTAAGCTCGCCAACGCCCGTTCATCAGCCACACTCAGAAGTAGAAGTGTTTCGACGACCGGCACGATCAGCACTTGGCGCATGCTGTTTATTAGACAGCGTCTAATATTATTGCTGTTTGAGCAGCACCTACAGAACGTAAGTGCTTGAAACTTGGCTCCCCGACCAGGGCTCGAACCTGGGACCTGCGGATTAACAGTCCGTCGCTCTACCGACTGAGCTATCGGGGATTTGAGAAGAGCGCGATTTTAGCTGGGCAATCGAAGCCGGTCAAACCAAACTCGCCCGTTACTCGCTTCTTTCTCTATCGATTCGGCAGAGTGAAACAACAGACGTCAATTTAAACCGCTTAAGACCCGCCCTCAAACCAAGCCGGCGGCTATTTGGCCGAGGAAAGCGCTCCGCCACGCGCTATTTTCCGTTTCCGGTGATACAGGTCGGATTACGGGTAGAAGTTGAGTACCAAGCGTGCGTCAAGTCTGCCGGAATCCTGATCGGGCACGACCTTGTTGAACGGCACGCCGTAGGAGACATCGAAACTCCAGCGCCGACCGTGGCGATAGCTGACGCCGATTCCCGCGCCCGTGATGGATTCCTTAGGTTCCGGCGTGACGGCGCCGTGATCGAGGAAAGCGAAACCGGAAAAACCGGGCCACCACAGCGGACGGTGCGCTTCGAATTGCGCGTGATAGCCACGCGCGCCGGACAGGATGCCGAGCGCGTAACCGCGCACGCTGCTGAGGCCGCCGATCTGGTACAGCTCCGAAGCCGGCGCCTGTTCCTCGTTGAGCCACTGCCAGCCGAAGTTCATCGCGACGGTGCAGCAGTCCTTAAACGGTAGCAGCACGTTGGCGGTCCCGGTGTAAGCGAAGAAGGACGGCCATTTCTCGGTGTCCGAATCGACGGACGCATTGGACAGTGTGTGCGAGGTTATCCAGCGCCCCCACGTCTCGGCACGCTCATAGCTCGTGCCGATGGAGTACTTGTTGACCGTGCTTTCACTGAACGCGACGCCGGAAATCAGCGTTTCCGATCTGCTTTGGGCGACGGACAGCGCAAGGTCCCATTGCGACAGTTCATCGACCATCAGCGGTTGCTTGAAGCTGAGCATCGCGGTCTCGGATTCACCGGTGATGTCGAGCGCGGTGAAGGGCCCCTTGACGATATCCAGTTCGTTGCGCGCGTAGCTGACGCTCAGCCGGCCGTTGCTGCGATTGACCGGAATGCCATAGCTGAGGCTGCCGGTGAGCGTGCCGTCCGACCCGACCAGATAGACGGACGCCTGATCATCCCAACCGAACAGGCCGTTGCGGCGCGCGAACATGCCGAGCTGGTAGTAGCCCGTACTCTCCACGCCCTGGTTGTCGAGAAAAAACTGTAGCGTGTTGCGTTCCGGTTCATCCACTGAGAGCAGCACGTCGGTGAGGCCGTAACCCGCGCCGGGTTGCAACGCGGCCTTGAGCTGGATTTCGCTGGTGCGATTGAAGCGGATCAGCGCCTTCTGCAGCGATTTCGTATCCACCACCGCACCGGCTTCGGGCGCGACGCGATCGCGGATGAAGCTGTCGCGCGTGTATTCGTTGCCGGACAGCTTGAATTCGCCGAGGCGGCCTTCGACAAGCTCGATGCGCACGATGCCATCGGTGATCTGTTGCGGCGGCAACACGGCCTGCGCCGTGCCGATCTCACGCGCGCGATACGCGGCGTTGATCTGCGCGACGAGTTCCTGCAGGTCGCCGAATCCGACCGTCCTGCCGATATACGGCTTCGCGATGGCGGTCAGTTCTTCGCGACTGAGAAAGGCCGAGTCGTTGATCTGCACGCCCTTGAGCACGAAGCTCAATTGCGGCGCAGGCTCGGCCGCCGGCCTGGTCGGCGGCTCCTCGACTCGCACGGGATCGGTGATGACTTCCTGGGGCGCGCTTTGCTGCTCGATTTCGCGGCGCTGTTCGATGCTGCGACGTTGCGCCGCGCCCGCATCGAGCTGTGCCGGCGTGGGAATGCTTTGCGCGTATACAGGCAACGCGATTGCCAAAGCGGTGGCCACCCCGAAGCCGCCGCCGTAGATTTTCTTGTTCATCAAAACCCAGTTTGTCGAGCCGCGCTACGCCGGCGCGGCGTATTTGCGTGCGCGGTGTGCCGCGCACGCCTCCCGTCACTTTTCTTCTTCGTCGTCGCGCGGCATGGGCGCGACGAACATCTGCGAGATCGTCATGCCGCCGAACAGCGAAGGCGATAGCGCACCCGACTGCCCGATGCCGTCATTGCCGGCTCCGCCGACATTCACCGCCGGCGCATCCGGCAGCGTCAACGGCAAGGGCGCCGGCGCGAAAATGCCATCGAGATTCAGCAGGCCCTGCGGCCACAGCAGTTCCTCGAACGGATTGTTCTCGCTGTCGCCATTGCCCGCATTGGCACTCACCGCGGCGTTGCGCTGCATGCTGCCCAGGCGCTCGGCGAAAATCAGCGCGCTTTCGCCGCGCACCATCGGCCCGCCGTCGGTGTGCGCTTCGCTGAAGTTAGGCACCGCCACGGTGTACCCGGGGTCATAGCGCAATACATACGCACTGGTGTCGGTGTGCTTACCTGCCTGCTTCAGCCAGAAGCGGAAGTCCATTTCGTGCAACTGCACGTTGACCCCCTTCTGCGGCGAAACGCCGGTGTTCTCGACGACGACTTTCGCCATCGGCGTTTCCATCATGAAACGCCCCGGCACATGACCGTCCGCCACGCTCACGCGATCGCTGGTGGTGCGCAGATCGATCTGCGTGCCGTAAATGCGATCGAACGCGACTTCGCTGCCGCTCGTGACGTGGAGATTTGCCGTGTCGGCCAGACCGCCCG
>DATCWO010000304.1:0-5272 GCA_036566325.1 Burkholderiales bacterium
TGCCGCCGTCCTGCATATCGACCAGCGACGAGGCCGGCGCGCCGTCGCCGCGCGCGGACGGCAACTGGCCGACCTCCACGGTGTAGGCGCGTCCCTTCGAATCGAGCAACACGATCGGATCGACGGTGCGGCACTGAATCAAGGTCTGCAGACCGTCGCCTTCCTTGAACGACAGCGTGGATGGATCCACGTTCCAGCCATGCCGCACTCGTACCCAGCCATTCCTGGAAAAAATGACGGTGACCGGCTCGTCGATGACGGGCGCTTCGATCGCAGCCTTCTCGGATTCTTCGATCTTGGTGCGACGCTTGTCGCCGAAAGCTTTCGCATCCGCCTCGATTTCGGCCACGACCAGATCTTCCAGCGTCTTGCGCGAACCCAGCACCTTCTCAAGACCCTTCTGTTCCGTGCGCAGATCGTTCAGCTCTTTCTCGATTTTGATGTGTTCGAGTTTGGCTAACTGACGCAGACGAATTTCGAGGATGTCTTCCGCCTGCCGATCGGAAAGTTTGAACGCCTTGATCAATTCGGCCTTGGGATCATCTGCATTGCGGATGATCTTGATAACCTTGTCCACGTTGAGCAGGACGATCATCCGTCCTTCCAGCACATGAATGCGATCGAGCACCTGGTCCAGGCGATGCCGGGTCCGTCGCGTAACGGTCGCGAAGCGGAATTGCAACCACTCGAACAGCACGTCGCGCAGCGTCTTGCTCGTCGGCCGGCCATCAAGGCCGACCATGACCAGGTTGATCGAGACGTTGGTCTCCATGCTCGTTTTCGCGAGCAGGAGATTGACGAAGTCGTCCTCGTTGATTTTCGAAGTCTTCGGTTCGAAGACCAGACGCACCGGATTGCTACGATCCGACTCGTCACGCGCCTTGTCGAGCATCGACAGCATCAACTGCTTCTCGCGCTGCTGTTCCGGCGTCAGTGATTTCTTGCCGGCTTTCGGCTGCGGATTGGTGAGCGCATCGATCTCTTCAAGCACCTTGCGCGACGATGTGCCGGGCGGCAACTCCTTGACAACGATCTGCCACTGACCGCGCGCCAGCAATTCGATGGTCCAGCGCGCACGCACACGCACCGAGCCGCGGCCACCGTGGTAAGCGTCCTTGATTTCCGCGCGTGGCGTGATGATCTGCCCGCCGCCGGGAAAATCCGGACCCTTGATGTATTTCATCAAGCCGGCCACCGAGATTTCCGGATCGCGCACCATCGCAATCGCAGCGCTGGCCACTTCGTTGAGGTTGTGCGGCGGAATTTCCGTCGCCATCCCGACCGCGATACCCGACGAGCCGTTCAGCAACACCATTGGCAGTCGCGCCGGCAGCACGACCGGTTCCTGGCGCGTGCCGTCGTAGTTCGGAACGAAATCGACCGTCCCGCGATCCAGTTCGCCCAGCAACACTTCCGCGAACTTGGTCAGGCGCGCTTCGGTGTATCGATACGCCGCCGCTTCGTCGCCATCGCGCGAGCCGAAGTTGCCTTCGCCGTCGATAAGCGGATAACGCATGGTGAAGTCTTGCGCCAGACGCACCAGTGCGTCATAGACCGACTGATCGCCGTGCGGATGAAAACGCCCGAGCACGTCGCCGACCACTGCGGCGGATTTAGTACGCTTCGTACCCGCGCGCGTGCCGCTATCCCACATGGAATAAAGAATGCGGCCCTGCACCGGCTTCTGGCCGTCACCCACGCGCGGCAGCGCGCGGTCCTTCACCGTGCTGACGGCATACTGCAGATACTGCAACGCGGCATAACGCCCGAGCGGCAGGCTGTCGCCTAACTCACCCGACATCGGCGCGTAATGTGGCGGCACGCGACTGCCACCGCCGGCGCCTTGCGTCACCGCTTCCCCGGCACTATCCGGGTGCGGAGTGAGTTTGTCTTTGGCTTCGGGCCGCTCCATGACGGCGCCGAACAGGTCGTCTTGATCGTTCATTTCAATCTTAGCCAAGAGCTAAGAGCCGAGAGCAGAGAGCAACGACTCCACACCTCCAGGCTCGCTGCTCTGTGCTCTCCGCTCCGCACTATTACGAAATATCGGCATCCACAAGATTGCCGTAGGTTTCCATCCACTCGCGCCGTGCCGAAGCGTTCTCGCGCGCCATCATCATGTTGAACACGTCGCGGTCGGCATCGAGCATGCCGTCTTCGACCCGCACGGGCAGCATGCGCCGCATATCGGGATTCAACGTCGTTTCCCACAACTGCTCGGCGCTCATTTCACCAAGGCCCTTGAAGCGACTCACCGTCCAGCTGCCTTCGCGCACGTTTTCGTCGATCAGCTTGTCTTCGATGCCGTCGAGTTCCTGCTTGTCCAGCGCATACAGCTTGCGCGCCGGCCTGCCCTTGCCGCCCGACGGGACATCAACGCGGAAAAGTGGTGGCTGAGCAATGTACACATAGCCGTGTTCGATCAATTTGTAGAAGTGACGGAAGAACAGCGTGAGCAGCAGCACCTGGATGTGTGCGCCATCCACGTCCGCGTCGGCCATGATGATGATTTTCTTGTAACGCAGGCCGGAAAGATCGGGACTGTCGTCAGGCTTGTGATGATCGACGCCGATCGCCAGCGCGATCGCCTCGATTTCCTTGTTCGCATACAGCGTGTCGGCGTTGTCCTGCCAGGTGTTCTTCGGCTTGCCCTTGAGGGGCAGCACGGCCTGGAACTCCTTGTCGCGCGCCTGCTTGGCGGAGCCGCCCGCCGAATCGCCTTCGACGATGAACAGCTCATTGCGCTCCGGATCGTCGGAGGCGCAGTCGGTCAGCTTGCCCGGCAACACCGCCACGCCGGAGCTTTTGCGCCGTTCGACTTTCTGCGCGGCGCGCGTGCGCGCCATGGCCTGACGAATCGCCAGCTCGGCGATCTTGCGGCCTTCATCGACGTGCTGCGACAACCATAACTCGAATGGATCGCGCACCATCTGCGCGACCAGCTTTACGCCGTCGCGCGATATGAGCTCATTCTTGACCTGACCCTTGAACTGCGGATCGAGCATTTTCACCGCGAGCACGTACGACGCGCGCGACCAGACATCGTCCGCGACGATCTTCAAACCGCGGTGCCCCATCGCATGGTGATCGATAAAGTTGCGAATCGCGTTGTAGACGCCGTCACGCAGGCCCGCGACATGCGAGCCGCCGTGCCGCGTGGGAATCATGTTGACGTACGACTCGGTCACAAGCTCGCCGTCCGGCGTCCACGCGATCGCCCACAATGCGCCCTCGCCCTCGGCAAACGTATCCGACTCGGTTTGCGCCGAGACATAGCGTTCGCCGAGAAAAGGCGTCGCGACCGGATCGAGCTCGGCCATCGCGCTGGTGAAATAGCCCTTGATGCCTTCCGGGAAATGCCAGGTTTGCGACTCGATCTTGCCGTTCTTTTCGATACCGAGCGTGAACTTCACGCCGGGCAGCAACATCGCCTTGGCGCGCAAAAGCGCGGCAATGTCGCTGGCGACGATTTTGGGCGAGTCGAAATATTTCGGATCGGGCCAGAAACGCAGGCGCGTGCCGCTCTCGTTCGCCGGGGCCTTGCCGATTTTCTTCAGCGGCTCCTTCACCTGGCCGTTGTCGGCGAACACCAGTCGATACTTCGCGCCGTCGCGCGTGACTTCAACTTCGAGGCGCTTGGCCAGCGCATTGGTCACGCACACGCCTACGCCATGCAGGCCGCCGGCGATGCGATAAGCCGCTTCCTTGTCGGTTTTTCTGAATTTGCCGCCGGAATGCAGCATGGTGAAAATCACCTGTACCGCGGGCAACTTCTTCTTGGGGTGGATGCCGACCGGAATACCGCGCCCATCATCTTCAACTTCGGCCGAGCCGTCTTCATAAAGAATGACGGAGACTTTCTTGCCGAATCCCGCCAGCCCTTCGTCGGAGGCATTGTCGATGACCTCAACCAGCGCGTGATTTGGATTGACCGGGTCGGTGTACATCCCCGGGCGCAGCAGGATGGGCGACAGATCCTCCAAAACCTCAATATCTTCTGCCCTGTAACTGCCGGTTTTCGTTGCCATATGTTTATGCAGTAAAACGGACGAGCCATAAAAACGAGGCCGAATGATAGCGCCATCACCCGACGCACGGCCCGCAAAACTGCCGCCCGATCCGCATTGGATGCGCGACCCGCATCAAAACAACCTCTTAGCCGGCGCGCCATGGCGCACGTCAAGTGCCATTAGGCGGCGCTGCGTTACAGTTGGCACATGGCGGAATCAACCCATCTCGACTGGCAGGACGGCCAACCCGTCTCGCGGCGCTTCGGCGATGTCTATTTCTCGCGCGCATCGGGAATCGAGGAAACGCGCCACGTTTTCCTGCACCACAACCACCTCGAAGAACGCTGGCGCGCACTGCCACCCGGCGCGCAATTCGTTATCGGCGAAACGGGTTTCGGCACCGGGTTGAATTTTCTGTGCGCCTGGCAACTGTGGAATGAGTGCGCGCCGGACGCGACGCTGCACTACGTAACGATCGAAAAATACCCGCTCTCTGCGGACGAACTGACCCAGGCCTTGTCGCTGTGGACGCAACTGAGTCCTTGGCGCGACGCGTTGCTGGCGCAATACCGCGATTTGCCGCCCGGCTGGCATCGCTTCGTCTTCGATGGGCGCGTGACGCTGACGATCGCGGTCGGCGACATTGCGGACGTCATGCCGCAACTAGACATGCAAGCCGACGCATGGTTTCTGGACGGCTTCGCGCCGACACGCAACCCCGAGATGTGGAGCGCGAACATCCTCAACGCCATCGCGCGCCATTCGCACCCTGGCAGCACCTTCGCCACCTACACGGCGGCCGGCAAGGTGCGGCGCAGCCTGCAGGCGGCCGGCTTCGCGGTCGAGCGTGTGAAAGGACACGGCGTCAAACGCGAGATGTTGCGCGGCACGTTGCAACAAAGCTCGACGCCGATACGGGAAGCTGTCTGGTATCGACGTCCATCGGCGCCGCATGCCAATCATCGTGCGATCGTGATCGGCGGCGGACTGGCCGGAACGAGCGCGGCGGCGAGTCTCGCTGCGCGCGGCTGGCATGTCACGCTGATCGAACGACACGCCACGCTCGCGGCCGAGGCATCGGGCAATCCGCAAGGCATCCTCTACACGCGACTGGCAACCCAACCCACAGCCCTGCGCTCACTGGTGGTGAGCGGCTATTGCCACACGCTGCGCCTGCTGCGACGTGGCTTATTGAGCGACCACGACTGGCAACTGTGCGGATTGCTGCAACTGGCGTTCGACGAAAATGAAGCGGCGCGTCA
>DATCWO010000309.1:0-2019 GCA_036566325.1 Burkholderiales bacterium
CCGAAGTCGTCGGCGGCGTGATGAGCGATCAATGCGGAGCGTTGCTCAGCACGTTTTTCGAGCAGCGCCGACGTTTGCAGAAAGAAAGCGGCCCCGATGCACGTTGAAATTTCCATTCCCGCGCAGCGCCTGACGCTTTACGGCGACGACGACACGATACTGAAGCGCTATGCCGTTTCGACTGCGCGCAAGGGGGCAGGGGAACGCAACGGGAGTTTCTGCACACCGCGTGGCCGTCACATCGTTCGCGCCAAGATCGGCTCAAATGCGCCGTTGAATACGGTGTTCGTGCGGCGTCGACCCACGGGCGAAATCTACACACCGGAGTTGGGAACACAGTTTCCAACGCGCGACTGGATACTGACGCGCATTCTGTGGTTGTCTGGCTGTGAGCCGGGGTTCAACCGGTTGGGCGACGTGGATACGATGCGTCGCTATATTTACATCCACGGCAGTCCCGATTCCGTACCGATGGGAACGCCCGGCTCGATCGGCTGCGTGCGCATGCGCAACAGCGAACTGGTCGAGTTGTTCGATCTCGTACCGGTTGGTACACCGGTGCATATCGAAGGCTGAGCCATTCCCGAGAAGCGCGGTCTAGCTTAGCGGTCTCTCTGGATTCAGGGTCGCACTGTTGTGCAGCTTGCCCGGAATGACGCGCGATGCGTTATTCCTCTAGCAGCCGACGAATTTTTTCAGTGTTCGGCCGCTCGACGATGCCCTTGTCGGTGATCAGTGCGGTGACCAGTTCGGCCGGCGTCACGTCGAAGGCCGGATGCGCGACCTTCACGCCTTGCGGCGCCCAGCGCACGTCGCCGTAGCCGACGACTTCGTCCGCGCTGCGTTCCTCGATCGGAATGACCGAGCCATCGGCAAGCGACGGATCGAACGTGGGAATCGGCGCCGCGACATAGAACGGAATGTTGTGACGTGCGGCAAGCACGGCCAGTCCGTACGTGCCAATCTTGTTTGCCACATCGCCGTTGGCCGCCACGCGATCCGTCCCGACGACAACGAGATCGACCTGTCCGGTGCGCATGAAATGACCAGCCATGTTGTCGGTGATCAGCGTGACCGGAATGTTTTCCTGCACCAGTTCCCATGCGGTCAAGCGCGCGCCCTGCAGGTAGGGACGTGTTTCATTGACGAGCACGGAAATGTTCTTTCCGGCATCGCGTGCCGAGCGGATGACGCCGAGCGCGGTGCCATGTCCCGCCGTCGCAAGGGCGCCGGCATTGCAGTAAGTCATGATGCGCGCGCCGTCCGGCACGCACGCGGCGCCGAAACGGCCGATCGCGTAATTGATTTCCAGATCTTCGGCTTGGATGGCCTGCGCTTCCGCGATGAGCATTGCGGTCAATTCGGGCGGGTGCGCGTCGATCAATCCCTGCATGCGGTCGAGCGCCCAGTACAGATTCACTGCGGTCGGTCGGCTCGCACGCAGCGCGGCAAACGCGGCGGTGAAATCGCGCGTGCCCTTCAGTGCCTCGAGCGCGATGCCGTATGCGGCCGCGCAGCCAATCGCCGGCGCGCCGCGCACCACCATGTCGCGGATGGCGTTTGCGACTTCCGCCGCGTCGCGACAGCGCACGTATTCGATGCGATTCGGCAACCGGCGTTGATCGATGAATTCCACATAATCACCGCCCCAGCGCAATGTCTCTACAGCGTTGGCCATCCTAAATCACTCTCTCGTTGCCGCCATCGACCGGAATTTGTGCTCCGGTCGTCTTGGCGAATAGCGGGCCGCACAGTTCAGCGGCGAGTTCGGCGACATCGCGACTCGTCACTTCCGTCTGCAGCACGTTGTTGGTTTTGTACTGCTCGATCGACAAACCGTAGCGCCGGGCGCGCTCGGCAAGCATGTCGTTCGTCCAGATGCCGGTGTCGAATACGGCATTGGGATGCAGCGTGTTGATGCGAATGTGGTCGCCACCCCATTCGAGTGCCGCGACGCGGGCAAGTTGCGTCAGCGCGGCCTTGGAGGCGGAGTAGGCGGCGGCGCCCGGTCCGGGCGCC
>DATCWO010000097.1:0-3368 GCA_036566325.1 Burkholderiales bacterium
GCAGACGCCGGAAAGTGCGCGACTGCGGACCGTCATCTGCGGTGAAGGCTACGTCGCGCCTGCGCGAGACAGCTCGCACACGCTCGGCGCCACACACAAATTTCGCGACGCCACGATCGAGATTCGCGCTGAAGAGCATCGCGAAAACCTAGCGATGCTGCGCGCACTGGCGCCGGCGCTATACGAAGCGCTGCACGCCGACATGTTGGATATCGACGCCCTACCCGGGCGCGCCGGCATCCGCGTCAGTACGCCGGATTACCTGCCGATCGTCGGTCCGCTCGTGGACGCAGCCACCTTCACGGACACCTACGCCGCGCTCAGACATGATGCGACGCTGGAGTTCGACACCCCTGCGCCATGGCTGCCCGGCCTGTACGTCAGCACGGGTCACGGTTCACGCGGATTGATTACCGCGCCGCTGGCAGGCGAAATACTCGCCTCGTACATCAATAACGAACCTGCTCCACTCCCTGTCCGAGTGATGCAGGCGATTCATCCCAGCCGCTTCCTGCTGCGCGGCCTGATTCGTCGAGAAACTTTGGGAATGTCTGAATAAGTGCCGAGGATGGTCGCGAGTGCGCGAAGCTGTACGAGCGAGGGCACAGTAAAACAACGCGTTAGCGGTGCCAAGCTTGCGGCAACATTCATCAAAAAACCTTAATCAGAGCTCCCTTAGGGGAGTAACGACGCGAGATCGAGTAACGGCGCGACCGCCGCAGCGTCACACGAAGGCTGATAAGGAATATCGCCGAGCAAGGGCGCATCCAATCGTTCGCGCAAGGTCGCGAGGTTTGCTTCGGCCCTGCTCATCTGCGGATCGATACGATTGGCCACCCAGCCCGCCAGTTGCAGGCCGCGCGCGAGGATTGCCTCCTGGGTCAGCAAGGCATGGTTGAGACAGCCCAGCCGCATGCCGACGACCAATACGACCGGCAGGCCCAATCGTTGAACGAGATCCGCGCTGGTTTGCGTGGCGTTGAGCGGAATGATGAAACCGCCTGCTCCCTCGACCACCACCACATCGGCCTGCGCGCGCAACGCCTGGTAATGCGCTTCGATAATCGCAATGTCGATTTCAACGCCGACCTCGGCCGCGGCGATATGCGGTGCGATGGCCGGCTTGAACAGATACGGGCACATCGCTTCACGCGTCACGGTAAAGGCACCGGCCGCACGCAGGGCGTTGACATCCTCATTGCGCCCCTGCGCATCGCAGACGGCCGCCACGGGCTTCATGCCGATCGCGCGCAATCCTCTTGCCGCATACGCGTGCAGCAACGCCGCCGCGATACGCGTCTTGCCGATGTCGGTATCCGTGCCGGTGACAAAGACGCTCATTGCACCCTCTCGAGCGCAGCGAGCGTGCCAGCGACAAGTTGTGCGAACTGCTCGTCGGTCGTGACGTAAGGCGGCATGAAATAAACGGTCTTGCCGATCGGGCGTAACAGCAATGCCTGTTCCAGCGCCGCAGCGTAAAAGTGACGTCCGAAGGTATTGTCGTCGCTTGTCACTTCGAATGCCCAGATCATTCCGGTGCGCCTGAAATTGCGCACGCGCGGATGCGCCTTCAACGGCGCGGCAGCTGTCTCGAAACGCAGCGCCTTGACGCGGTTGGCATCGATGACCTGGTCATGTTCGAAAATATCCAGGGTGGCCAGCGCCGCGCGGCATGCCAGCGCATTGCCGGTATAGGAATGCGAATGCAAAAATCCGCGCGTCACATCGTCGTCGTAGAACGCCCGATAGACCGTGTCCGTGGTCAGCACCGCCGACAACGGCAGATAACCGCCGCTCAGCCCTTTGGACAGACAGAGGAAGTCCGCTGTGATATCGGCCTGTTCGCAGGCGAAAAACGTCCCCGTCCTGCCGCAACCGACCGCGATTTCATCGGCGATAAGATGTACCTGATAGCGGTCACATAACGCACGCGACAATCGCAGATACTCGGCGTCGTACATCGCCATGCCCGTCGCGCATTGCACCAGTGGTTCGACGATGAAGGCGGCGATTTCTCTGTGATGTCGCTGCAGATAGTGTTCGAGCGCCTGCGCGCTACGTGCTGCATACTGCGCCGGCGATTCGCCCGCCTCGGCGTGACGCCAGTCGGGGCTGGGCACCGTCGCGCCGTCGCGCAGCAGCGGCGCATAGGCGTCCTTGAACAGAGCCACATCGGTCACCGCGAGCGCGCCGACGGTCTCGCCGTGATAACTGCCGGCGAGGCTGAGATAGCGCTGCTTCTGCGGCTGCCCCGTATTGCGCCAGTAATGAAAACTCATTTTCAACGCGATCTCGACCGCCGACGCACCGTCGGATGCGTAAAACGCGTGTCCGAGTTGCCCCCCGGTCAGCGCGGCTAGACGCTCGGACAGTTCGACCACAGGCTCATGGGTAAAACCGGCGAGCATGACGTGCTCGAGTTGATCGAGTTGATCGCGCAGCGCGGCATTGATGCGTGGGTTGGCGTGGCCGAACAGATTGACCCACCACGAACTGACCGCATCGAGGTAACGGCGGCCTTCGAAATCGTAAAGCCACACGCCCTCCGCACGGCGAATCGGCACCAGCGGCAACTGCTCATGCTGTTTCATTTGCGTGCAGGGATGCCACACGGCATCGAGGCTGCGACGAAGCAGAGCCTGATTGCTCATACCGACCGGCGCAGCGCACCGACTTTACGCGCCGTCACATAGAGAAGTTCATAGGTCGCCGGGAGTCCATCGGGACCGCGCAACGCCTCATAACGCTCGCGCATCGCCCGCCAGCGCCCCTTGCCGGTCAGGCCCCGTGCGCGGCCGGCCGTCGCATTGCCCGCACCGATCGTCTTCAACGAACGCATCAATGCAGCCACGTCGGGATAGCGCAACACGGTACTGCGGCGTTCGATCGATATTTCGCCAAAGCCAACACTCCTTAATGTCGCTTCGATAAACGCCGCGTTCGCAAAACGGCTCACATGCGTATGGTCGTTGTCGAAGGCCGCGCGCAACTCTGCCAGGGTCTGCGGCCCGAAGGTCGAAAAGGCCAGCAGACCATCACTCGCCATTACCCGCCCGAAACCGGCAAACGTTGCGGATAGATCATTGCACCACTGCAGCATCACGTTGGACCATAGCAGATCGATCGATTCCCGCTTCAACGGCAAATGCTCGGCATCCGCGCAGATATGCGGCACGGCATGCAAATGGATGCGTGCACGTTGCAACATCGAAGGCGCGATATCGAGACAATAGAGCGATGCCTCCGAGTACTGCGCCGTCAGCAATGCTGCGCCGTACCCGGTGCCGCAGCCGGCATCAAGAATCGCGAGCGGGTCGATGTTGTGCGCAGCGACGTTCGCGAGCACGCGCTCGGCCGCACGTCGCTGC
>DATCWO010000166.1:0-2761 GCA_036566325.1 Burkholderiales bacterium
ACAGAAAAGGAACGGTCGGCAACACCGGCAGGACCGCGCCCACCACACCGAGCGCGAGCGAGACCACGGCAAGCAAACGCCACAGCAGAATTTGTGTATGCCGCCACATCGCCGAGCGCCTACTTCAGCCCGAGGCGACGCGCGAGCTTGTGCAGATTGCTCGCATCCACATCCAGCGCACGTGCCGCGCCGGCCCAGTTCTGATCGCAGCGTTCGAGCGCCTGGCGGATGCTTTGCCGCTGCACCGCTTCGACCGCTTCGCGCAACGAGCGGCCGACCTCGCTCGATTCCATGTCCGCCCCACCGTCAGCCGCCGTTGATGCAGCGGACAACAGCGTTTCGTGTTGCGTATCGAGATCGAGCAGTTCCGGTTCGAGACTGACGATCTCGGTGCGTTCGGCGCCGCGACTGACTGCCTTGAGCGCGGCGCGGCTAATGACGTGTTCGAGTTCGCGCACGTTGCCCGGCCATTGATAGGCGCACAGCGCCTGCTCGGCCGCCGGCGATAAGCGCAGGCTGCGCAGACCGAGGCGCGCGCGATTGAGTTCGAGGAAGTGTCCGGCCAGCACCAGCACATCGCTGCCGCGCTCACGCAGCGGCGGAATGTGGACCGGATATACCGACAGGCGATGATAGAGATCGGCGCGAAAATGTCCGTCGCGCACCCCATCTCGCAACTGCCGGTTGGTCGCCGCGATGATGCGCACATCGACGCGACGCGGCGCATCGGCGCCGAGTCGCTGGATCTCGCCGTTCTGCAAGGTGCGCAGCAGCTTTGCCTGCACGGTCAGCGGCAATTCGCCGACTTCATCGAGCAGCAACGTGCCGCCGTCGGCGGCATCGAAGCGCCCCGGGCGATCCGTGGTCGCGCCCGAAAACGCGCCTCTGACGTGACCGAACAATTCGCTCTCGGCGAGCGATTCGGGCAATGCCGCGCAGTTCACATGTACGAGTGGCGCTTTGGCGCGGCGCGAATGCCGATGCAGGCGGCGCGCAAACAATTCCTTGCCTACCCCCGTTTCACCCAGCAGCAATACCGGCAATTCGGAATCGGCCACGACATCGAGCTCGTGCAACAAACGACGGATCGCCGCACTGTTGCCGAGTATTTCCGCCTCGTCGAGCGGCAACGCGGTCGTGATGGCATCGGCCTCGCTGCGCGCCAGACGCAGACCGCGACTCTCCTGTTCCAGTCGTGTGATACGCACGGCTGCTTCGATGAGCAGGGTATAGCGCTGCAACGCATCACGCGCCGCCTCGTCAAAGGCGCCGGCATGCAGCGCATCGAGCGTCAACACGCCCCAAAGATTGTTCTCCACATACACGCTCGTACCCATGCAGTCGTGCACCGGCAGCGGCTCGCCGACATGCGTATCGAGCAGGCCATCGTAGGGATCGGGCAGACTGCTGCCCGGATCGAAACGCGTCGGCGTGCGGCTGGCCAGAATCGCCGCCAGGCGCGGGTGCTGTCCGACCCGGAAACGACGTCCCAGCGTTTCGCGCACCAGCCCGTCGACCGCCACCGGGCACAGGCAGTCGCCATCGAGCCGCAACAAAACCACCGCACCGCAACGGAAATGGGCGCGCACGGTGGAGACCAGGCGTTGCAGGCGGACGGCATGCGGCAACTCGGTCACCAGATCGGATAGCAAAAGCTCCTGCAACATGGTTCATATCACCCTGCTATGGTCATTTGAACCGTATCGCATCAAGGTCTTTTTTACCACTAAATTTTTTAATATTTTTAATTCAATCAGTTAAAACTGTCACAGGGCTTGCTAGAGGGTCAATGAACCTGAAAGGAGCAAGCATGAGCATTTACGAACAAAGCATCGGCAGCCTTGCGCGCGACATTCCCGGCGCGACGCGCGTGTTTCGCCATTACGGCCTCGATTTCTGCTGCGGCGGTCAACACACCTTGCTGCAGGCAGCAAAGGATCGCGGTCTGGATGGGAAGGTGATTGCCGACGCACTTGAAGCGCTGCGCGATCGGCCGAGCGGCGAATACGACTGGACGCAGGCGAGCGCGAGCGAACTGATCGATCACATCGTGACGCGTTATCACGCACGCCACCGCGAGCAGTTGCCGGAGTTGATTCGCCTTGCTCATCGGGTCGAGGAAGTGCACGGCGACCGGCCCGACTGCCCGGCCGGACTGGCCGATCACCTGCGCGACATGCTGACTGAACTCGAGAGCCACATGTCGAAGGAAGAGCAGATCCTCTTCCCTCTGCTGGCGCGCGGACACAACGCCATGGTGCGCACGCCGATCACCGTCATGCGGCTTGAACACGAACAGCACGGCGACGCGCTCGACCTGGCGCTCCGCCTCACCAACGACATCACGCTGCCGGAGGCGGCCTGCAACACCTGGCGCGCGCTGTACACCGCGCTGGCGCAATTCCGCGACGATCTGATCGATCACATCCACCTGGAAAACAACATCCTGTTCGCCACGACGGACGCAACGGAGCATTCGAATGCCTGACAACAAAACAACGTACAAAAAACTGTGGTGGCTGCTCATTGCCGTACTCGCTGTCACCTTCACCCTGCTCGGCTACCTCGGCCGCGAGGTCTATCGACAGGCGCCCCCAATCCCGAACCGGATCGTCACGGCCGACGGCACGCTGATTTCGACGCAAGACAAAATTCTCGACGGTCAGACCGCCTGGCAATCGGTGGGCGGCATGCAACTCGGTTCGATTTACGGTCACGGCGCTTATCAGGCGCCGGACTGGACGGCCGACTGGCTGCATCG
>DATCWO010000013.1:0-2860 GCA_036566325.1 Burkholderiales bacterium
CCGAGAATCCGGCTTCGTTGTTGTAAGTCCACTGTGTGATCAGTACCGCGTGGGCGGTTCCGATGGACAGGGCGCCCACGGTCAGCGCGGCCGCCAGTTGTTTCAACATTCGCTTCATTCCATCCTCCGGTTAGTGAGTTCGAACCTTGAGTCCCCCCATGAGACTCGTCCGAGTGTTTCTTGCGGAGGGAATTGCAGCGACCGTGCCGGCGTAGGAAAATAGCGTTATATCAATGCGTTGGATGAAAATTTTGGTCCGGATCCAAACGGTCGTCTGCGTCTTGCGACGGGTCCGTAAACCAGGCCGACACTCTCTGTGTATGGCGAAGGCGCAAGGACTGTGCGCAGGGGGACTTATTGGAACCGCTTTATCGCCGCAGCAGAGGGGCGAGACGCCGTGCCCGTGCGCGCATAGCCGGCTCGGGCGCCAGGCCGAGCAGCGAAAGCTGCAATGAGGGTTACGGACGATGATTCCGCTGTAAGAAAGCCGATACATCCGGCGCCGCGCAGCACCTCGTCGGCGCGGCGAGGCCCTCGCTATCACGCCGAAGTGAGGGCGCCGCGGTCGGTGATACAAGTCCTCGGGTTAAAAGGGCTTGACCACGACGAGCACAACAATCGCGAGCAGGATCAGGACCGGGAATTCGTTGAACCAGCGAAACCAGACATGGCTCTTGCGATTGCGATCGTCTTTGAAATCGCGTAACAGGCGGCCGCACCATAGGTGATACACGATGAGCGCGACGACGAGTGCGAGCTTGGCGTGCAGCCAGCCCCCGGCAAAGCCGTAGCCGAGCCATAACCATCCGCCGAATACGATGGCGAGCACGGCGCTCGGCGTCATGATGCCGAAGTAGAGCTTGCGTTCCATGAGCTTGAAGCGCTCGATGCTCGCGCTGTCCTCCGCTGTGGCGTGATAGACGTACAGCCTCGGCAGATAGAACAGGCCGGCGAACCAGGTCACGACGAACACGATATGCAGCGCCTTGATCCACAGCATCGTCGCAAATCTCCTAAGGAAGCGCCCGGCAGGAAGTTCGAGGCGCTTCGTGATTGTGGGAAATACAAACGTTCTTCTATTTCATCAGACGGCGCTTGAACAGCACCAGCGCGGCATAGAAACCCGCCGCGGCATACGCGAGCAGTGCGGCGATGTGGAGGAACGCGTGCGTCGGCCATTCGCCGAAGAGCAAGGGGCGCACGAGTTGCGTCGCATGCGACAGCGGCAATACGTGACTGAACAGTTGCAGTGCAGGCGGTAGCGCGTCCATGGGATAGAACACACCGCACAGCATTGCCATCGGCGTGATGAACAGGGTGAAGTAGTACATGAAGAAATCGTAAGACGGCGACAACGCCGTGACCGCGAGCCCGAGCGCCGCGAAAGCCAGACCGATCACCGGGATCACTGCCAGCGCCCAGAGCGATAGCAGCGAATGGCCAAATCCGAGCGCCCATATCACCAGCATGATCGCCAGTCCCGAAAGAAAGCTTTTGCTCGCGGCCCACATCAGTTCGCCGAGCACCACGTCTTCCAGGGTCAGCGGCGCGTTGAGGATGGCATCCCAGGTGCGTTGCACGTGCATGCGCGAGAAGGCCGAATAGAGCGACTCGAAGGTCGCGCTGTTGGCGGTCGAAAAACACACCGTCCCGGCTGCCAGAAAGGCGATGTACGGCACCCCGGCGACGCTCGGCAGGAACGCGCCAAGTCCGTAGCCGAGTCCGAGCATGTAGATCATCGGGTCGGCCAGATTCCCCAGCACCGAAGGAAGCGCAAGTTTCCGCCACACCAGAAAATTGCGCCGCCAGACGGGGAGAAAACGCCAGCTCAGGCGAAAGGCGTAGGAGCCCATTTTTGCTTGAGAGACTCCGATCAAGGTTTTTCGATCATGGGTATCGCCGCTTCATGGCGAATGAAGCTTACTTTGTCCACACTCGTGCACTCCGCGAAGCCCTTCCCTAGTCGCGCAACTCGCGCCCGGTCAGTTTGAGAAACACGTCTTCCAGATTGGCGTGACGATGCTGATAGGTCAACGCCGGTCGATTATCGAGATCGGCCAGCAAGTGTTTCGCGTCGCGTGCGTAGCAATAGACGCTTTCGCCGCTGCGCTCGACGCGCTCGCACTGGCCGGATGCAATCTCCGCGGCCCAATCTTCGACGCCTTCGCCGTACACCTCGACGACATGCGGTTCGATGTGCTGCGTGATCAGTGCGCGCGGACTGCCTTCGGCGATGAGGCGACCGTGATCCATGATCACCAGGCGCGTGCACAGGCGCTCCGCCTCTTCCATGAAGTGGGTGGTGAGCAGGATCGTCTTGCCCTGCGCGAGCAATTGTCGCAGACGTTCCCAGATGACGTGGCGCGCCTGCGGATCGAGACCGGTGGTCGGTTCGTCCATCAAGACCAGCCGCGGGTCATTGATCAGCGAGCGTGCGAGCGTGAGTCGACGCTTCATGCCGCCGGACAGGGTTTGAATGCGCGTGTTGCCGCGCGTGCTCAAGCCGGCGAATTCCAGCAGTGCCGGAATGCGGGCGCGCAGCGTGGCGTCATCCAGACCGAAATAACGGCCGTACACCATCAGATTTTCGATGACGCTGAAGTCCGGATCGAGATTGTCGAATTGCGGCACTACACCGACGTGATGACGCGCCTCGCGCGCGTGTTGCGGAATGGCGTGATCCATCATATCGATGGCGCCTGAATCCGGCGCCGTCAACCCGAGACAGAGCTTCAGCGTGGTGGTCTTGCCGGCGCCGTTCGGGCCGAGCAGGCCGAAGCATTCACCCGGCTGAATGTCGAAATCGATCCCTGCGACTACCTGTTGCGCGCCATACGACTTGCGTAGCGCGCGGACGCTC
>DATCWO010000057.1:0-2066 GCA_036566325.1 Burkholderiales bacterium
GTACCAGAGCGTGCGATCCATGTCCCGATGCGGCGCCGGATAGCCGTCGGCATCGCCCTTGTGCAGCATGTCGAGCTTGTGCGCGAATTCGTGGATCACCACGTTGTAGCCGTCCGGATGGCGGTCTTCGGCGAAGCGCACGTCTTCCCAGGACAGCACCACCGGCCCGCCCGGCCAGGCTTCGCCCGATAACGCATCCTGCCATTGGTGAACGACGCCGGCCTCGTCCATTTCTTCGCGCACGACCTCGAATTCCCCCGGGTAGACGATCACCCCGACCCAGCCCTTGTAATAGTCGAGGCCGAGATTCAGGATCGGCAGGCAGGCCTGCACTGCAATGGACAGGCGGATTGCGTCGCTCAACACCAGGCCTGCGGCGCCGTGCATTTCCTTTTCGGCGAGGAAGAGCAGCGTCAGATCGCGCAGGCGGGTGCGTTCATCGTCGTCGAGATAACCGAGGAAAGGCAGGCGCGCCAGCGTGGCGTGCCACAACTCGTCGGCAATATGGTGGCGGGCAAGGATGCGTTTACGGCGCCAAGCGTTGAACACTTCGTCGTAACCAAGGTTTTTGACAAGTTGCGATTATGCCCGGCAGGAAATGCGACCGGGCGCGGTGGCATAATGGCATGCGACTACGCTCATGATCACGCTCGTCAAAACCCAAGCCGCTGCACCGCACGACGACTCTCCAATCGCCCCCGCGCTGATCGGGCTGGAGGGCGACGACGAGCGCGCACTCATCGTACGGGCACATGAATACGCCGCGCCGATATATGCGGGCAAGACGCTCGGCACGG
Source organism: Burkholderiales bacterium (assembly GCA_036566325.1). Lineage (GTDB taxonomy): Bacteria > Pseudomonadota > Gammaproteobacteria > Burkholderiales > SG8-39 > ZC4RG42. The sequence goes on from DATCWO010000057.1 coordinate 798, forward strand.
GTGCCTCCACCATCGAGCACGCATACGGCATGGTCGCCGCGCTGGCCGCGTTGCGCGCCGACCCTGAGACGCGCGCCGCAGGCATGCTGTTCGCGGTGCCCGAATACGTGGACGACGCGGAGACGCAGATCGCCGAACGCTTCGGTGCACCGGTTGCCAATCTGGCCATGGGCGTCTGGAAACTCGACCGATTGAGAGTCGTGACGCGCGGTCTGGCCGGTGCCGACAAGAGCAGCAAGGGCGCGCAGGCCGAAACGCTGCGCAAGATGCTGCTCGCGATGGTCGAGGATATCCGCGTCGTGCTGATTCGCCTGGCGAGCCGCACGCAGACGCTGCGCTATCTGGCGCGCGGCGAGTCCGATCTGCGCCCGGCGATTGCGCGCGACACGCTCGATATCTACGCTCCGCTGGCGAACCGCCTTGGCGTGTGGCAGTTGAAGTGGGAACTGGAAGACCTGTCGTTTCGCTTCATCGAACCCGATAAATACAAGCAGATCGCACGCATGCTCGATGAACGCCGCGCCGAGCGCGAGACGTTCATTCACGATTCGATCGAAACGTTGAAGCGCGAATTGCAGACAGCCGGCATCAAGGCCGAGGTGAGCGGACGGCCGAAGCACATCTACAGCATCTACAACAAGATGCATACCAAGGGGCTGGATTTCGACGAGTTGTACGATGTGCGCGGCCTGCGCGTGCTGGTCGATACCCAGCGCGACTGTTACACCGTGCTTGGTCTGGTGCACAACCTCTGGCAACCGATTCCGGGCGAGTTCGACGATTACATTTCGCGCCCGAAGGGCAACAACTATCGCTCGCTGCATACCGCGGTGTTCGGCGCCGACGGGCGTGCGATGGAAGTGCAGATTCGTACGCATGAAATGCACAAGCATGCCGAACTCGGCGTGGCGGCGCACTGGCGCTACAAGGAACGCAGCGCACCGGGCGCGAGCAAGGAGGCGAGTGGTCGGAGCTCGTTCGACGATCGCATCGCATGGCTGCGGCAGATGCTGGCGTGGCGCGATGAAATCGTCGATTCGGCGGATTGGGTCGAACAGACCAAGCGCGCGGCGCTGAGCGATACCGTTTACGTGTTCACTCCGCAGGGACGGGTGGTCGATCTGCCGCATGGCGCGACGCCGGTCGACTTCGCCTACTCGCTGCATACCGACGTCGGTCATCGTTGTCGCGGCGCCAAGGTCGACGGCGTGATGGTGCCGCTCGATTACAAATTGCAGAACGGCCAGCGCGTCGAAGTCGTCACGGCCA